>CAZJRI010000090.1:0-21910 GCA_964548025.1 uncultured Pseudomonadales bacterium | reverse complement strand
CTGCAAAACCGGATTCATCGGGCTCAACATGGACATCAGATGACTCTGTATTGATGGCTTGAGCCAGAATATTATTTACCAATTCGACAACCGGTGCCTCTTCTGCCAGTTCCCTCAGGGCACGACTGCTGTCTCCCTGACTAAACAGTTCATCTACGGACTTCTCTTTCTTCAGGTAATCAAGTACCGCATCCAATTCCTGGCTGCCAATAAGGCAGTATTCAATATCGGTATTAGGGAAGAAGTACCGCATCGCATCCCTGATCAGAAAAACTGCATCCTTACAGGCACAGACGATTGAATTCCCCTCTTTCCAAAAAACGACGAACTGATCGAGAAACCAGTCAAAGACAATATCCGACGCTTCCATTTCAATGAATACATCATGGAAGTCAGGCAGATAGACGTCGATACCCACTATGCGCTGGCCGGTTTGTATCGCAAGGTTTTCCAGAAGAACTTCTTCAGAGAGTGCCCCTATTCTGATGAGAATTGAACCCAGCCGACCACCTACAGATTTCTGTATCTCAACAGATTTGTCGAGATCAACCTCGCTGATATGTCCACCCTTGAGCAGCAACTGACCAATTAATTCGCCAGGCACTGTTTGAATTACCTCATTCTCAGGAGCGTTCTCAGACGCGTTCTCAGGCGCCTGATTGGTTGAAGCTCCGCTGGTTGAAGAGCTGTTGATTGATGAACTCATATAGAGATTGTAACCGAATTCAATTACTTATGGAGACAAGTTGATCCTGAAAATGATTCTATTTTCAGGCGATCTGATACCAATTCACTCATTAGCCCCCTGAATATGAATTCAGCCACAGGACCAAACACTGCAGGATACAAGGCCTACAAACCCAACACGGCCTTGGCAATTATATTGTGCTGAATTTCACTCGATCCACCAGCAATCGTAAACCCACGATGGTGAAACAGACCACTTGCAACCATGTCACAATAGTCTGGCCCTATTGCTGAATCTGACCTCATTATTGAATCGAGTGGGAGACCATAATAGCCAATTGCTTCGAGCAGCAGGCAGTCCATATCCTGCACCAATTGACTGCCCTTCAACTTGAGCATCGAAGGTTCCGCGCCAATTGCGCCACCATCGTCAAACTTCGACAGTAATCTCGTGGCTGTTGCATCCAGGGCCTGTAAGCGAATTTCAAGTCTTGAGATATTCAGATTCAGTTCCGCATCAAACTCAATCCCACTTTCCAGTTCGCGTCTCGTTATTTCGATGATCTTCCCCAGAATGCGTCTGTTTTCAGCAACTCTTGAAACCAGTAGCCGTTCATTACCGAGCAGGTTTTTTGCGACAGACCAGCCTTGATTTTCCGCGCCAAGTCGGTTGCTCTTGGGCACTCTAACCTGATCGAAGAACACCTGGTTCCAGAGCCGTTTGCCGTTAAAGGCAATCAGAGGCTCGACGGTGACACCAGGATCATCCATCTCAATCAGGAGAAAGCTGATACCCAGTTGAGGTTTTGCGTCAGGATCAGTCCGTACGAGTGCGAAAATATGGTCGGCTCTTTCTGCGGCAGATGTCCAGATCTTTGAACCCGTGACCATGTAATCATCGCCATCAGATACTGCCCGGGTTCGAACCGACGCAAGGTCTGATCCTGCCTGGGGTTCGCTATAGCCCTGGCACCAGGAAATATCAGCGTTCAGGATCTTCGGTAGGTAATACTGTTTCTGTTCGTCGGTACCGTATTTTATGATTGCAGGACCCACCATACTAAAGCCGAATCCCTGAAGCTCGGGGGCATGAGCCGAGCGCATTTCAATCTCAAAAAGATGCCGCCTTATCATACTCCAGCCTGTTCCACCTACCTCCACCGGCCAGTTAATCGCGGCCCAGCCCTTTTTATTGAGCGCCCTTGTCCAGTCGTCAACTTCTGATTTGTCTACGGGATATCCCAGATTCACCTTCCGGGAAACAGCCGGATCAAGATTATCGACAATAAAGTCCCGTACTTCTTTCTGGAATGCTGCATCAGCCTCTGTAAGTTCTGCCTGCATTTCACCTTCCAATTCGAAAACCAAACAGGCTTGAGCATGACACAAAAGTAACTACAAATGCATAGCCTTCTCCGAAACGTCTTGGATCAGGGTCCTCTTCAGCGATCCTCCAACTGGCCTTTCAATCCTATATTCGCTATCATGCGCCGCTTCGGGTTGAAGAGGTCATGACCTCGTCGGACTAACCTGAAGCAACGAATTCTTCTCAGTTAAATGACAGAGTCGAAACAGAAAACCATCAGTATCTACCTACTTGCGAAAGCAACATTTGCGAAAGCAACATTTGCGAAAGCAACATTTGCGAAGGCAACATTTGCGAAGGCAACATTGATGGCTATTCTTTGATCGTCCGGCTGAACAATGATTCACATTAACCAGATTTAGCTCGCCAGACGAACTAGATCGCTATCGAAATTTGATTCAGATATGAAAATACTACTCCGTTTGTTGCCTTATCTTCGGGCACACGGCTGGGCGTTTTCGATTGGCATAGCGGGATTGCTCGTTGCCAGAATCTTCGAGGCAATGATCCCCATGTACGTTAAAACCGGGATCGATAATATCACCGAAAGCAAAAGCGGTGTCCTCTCCGGCGAACTCTCACTGGCGGATGCACAGCAAACGCTTGGCGACCCGGCGATGGCTATCGTTTTTTGTGTGCTCTGCCAGATGATGGTGACAATTGTCAGTCGGATTCTAATCCGCAGGATAGGCATGTATGCTGCTTTCGATCTCAGAAATCGCATCTATCACCATCTGCAACTGCAGGGTCCCGGCTTCTTCTCGCAGTACAGTATTGGTGATCTGATGGCCAGAGCCATTAATGATATTTCGCTGGTCAGACAGGTAATCGCCGGTTCAACCCGAATGACCTCGGTATTAATATTCACTGCAACTGTCGGTCTTATTTTCATGTTCTCGCTATCTGTAAAACTGTCTCTGGCAGTACTGGTTCCATTGCCAGTTATCAGTATCGTTGCGTACTACTATTCCAAGAGAATTTATCAGCAGTCTTATCGGGTCCAGGAAGGTTTCTCTGAGCTTTCAACTTTCGTCCAGGAAAATCTGAATGGTATTCGAACCGTTCAGGCAATGGCCCAGGAGCAGGAGGAAATCAATCGTTTTGGAAATGTTAACCAGGATTTTGCCGATTATAATCTGAACCTCTTTTTCACTACCTCGCTTTTAAGCGCGCTGATGCCTGCCCTCGCAGCGTCTGCGACGATCATTATTATTGCCTACGGCAGCTACCTCGTGAATATAGGGGATATTACTCTCGGAACATTTGTCGCTTTCTTCTCTTACCTGGGTTTGTTGCTCTGGCCGGTCAGAGAAGTAGGCCCCCTGGTAACACAGTGGCAAAGGGGTGCTTCAGGCACCGCCAGACTATTCGAGATTCTTGACTATCAACCTGAAATTCAGGATTCACCTGCGTCTGCCTTCCCTAATCTAACTGGTAAGATCCGGGTTGAAAATCTCTATTACCAATACGAGAACAAGAACAAGTATGCATTGGAAGATATTAATTTCGAGGTATCACCGGGTGAGACTATCGCTATTCTGGGACGGGTTGGATCAGGAAAATCCACCCTGCTCCGTCTATTCGTCAGATTGCTGGATCCGAGCATGGGTAACATCTACCTGGACAATCATCCGATAGACGGATTTCCTTTGACGGTTCTAAGACAGCAGGTTTGCCTCGTTTTACAGGATCCATTCCTCTTCGCTGACAGTCTCGGAGACAACATCGCCTATGACAATCCTGGCAGAGAAGTCGATGAAATCTGGGAGTCCGCTGACGCTGCCGCACTACGGGAAACCATCGAAGATTTTCCTGAAGGGTTGGAAACCATGCTGGGTGAACGGGGAGTTACCTTGTCTGGCGGGCAGAAGCAAAGAACGGCACTGGCCAGAGGCTTGATAAGAATGAGTCCGTTATTAATTCTTGATGACTGTTTCTCGGCGGTTGATACGGAAACGGAGGAACATATCCTCTCCGGGCTGAAGGAAGTCAGACACAAGCTAACAACCATGCTGGTGTCTCACAGAGTGTCAACCGCCCGCCATGCTGACCGCATTATCGTCCTGGAAGAAGGCAGGATGATCGAAATGGGCACCCACGAGGAACTGCTCGCCAGGGGCGGTTTCTACTCAGATCTTGAAGAAGCGCAGAGTCTAAAAGGACGATTGATTAACAATCTTGATAACGACCTTGCAGATGAATCCGCAGGAGTTGAAGACAGATCATGAGTATCTCGGGCACAGAGGATCTCTCAAAGAAGCTGGATCATTCAATATTCGATGCTGACATTCACGGTCAGTCAATGAACATGGTATATCTCGGTCGAATATTCGGCTGGGTAGGTCCGCATAAAGCGCTCGCAGCCTTCAGCATCACGCTTGTTATACTGGCATCAATCCTCGCTGTCTTATTGCCAATTATCATCAGTCGCGTCGTCATCGATGGCATCATTGGGGGAAAACCGGATCTCGTGCTGCCAGATTTTGGCATGACCGAGCTGAACAACTGGCTGACTAATATTACAGGTTGGCAGAGCATCGTCAGCGCCTGTGTGATCTATGGCGTCTTCACGATCTGCTGCCATTCATTCTATCACTTCCACCGTATTACTTTTGCCAGAACGGTTTTGCATTCCTTAAGAGATATGCGGCTGGATCTGTTCGCGCATATGGAGTATCGCCCTTCCTCATTCTACGACAAGGTCGCTGTCGGTCGAATCATGACGCGGGTCACGAACGACGTTCAGGCGCTATTTGAACTCCTGATGGGCATGGGTATGTTAATTGGCGAGTTTGTGCCGTTTTTTATCGCCCTCATCATTATGTTGGCAATTGATGTACAACTCACCCTGTACCTGCTGATGGCTATTCCGGTATTTGCTGTGATGACCTACTTCTTCCGTCAGGCAACCAGAAGAGTTTACAGAGCTATTCGCAATACCGTGTCGCAGTTAAACCAGAACCTTCAGGAAAACTTAAGTGGCATGCAGGTTGTGCAATTGAGCAACAGGGAAGATAAGAACCTTGAAGTCTACCGGGACATCAACAAGATAAACCAGAAGCAGGAAATCAACGCAATTAAGCTCGAAACCGGTTATGGCGCTTTCATGGACAACATGGTCAATATGGCTCTCGCAGTAATAATCTGGTTCGGTGGTGGTTCGGTGATTCAGGATGCAATTTCACTTGGCAGCGTTATCCTGTTCACTCAATTCGTTGATATGTTCATTCGGCCGATTCGGGTCCTGGGGATGCAATACAATGTCCTCTTTCGCGCAATGGCGAGTGCTGAGCGAATATTCCAGGCGTTGGACTGGCACGAACAGGTAAGGGAACCGGGCACCCCTGCTGAACTCCCCGAGCGAGTCGCCGGGAAACTGGAATTTCGCCATCTTACATTTGGGTACGATGAACAGGATGTTATACATGACGTCTCTCTGACTATTCAGCCGGGAGAAAAACTCGCTGTTGTAGGCCCAACTGGTTCAGGTAAGAGTACCCTGATTAGACTGTTAGGGAGATTCTATGATTTCAAGGATGACACGATCTTTCTGGACGATGTAGATCTAAATCAGATTCCCTCAAGTGAAGTGCGTAGACGAATCGGGGTTGTCCTGCAGGACGTCCATATATTCTCCGGCTCGATTCTTGACAATATCATGCTGGGCAATCCCGAGATCACGAGGCAACAGGCGATTGACGCGGCAAAGCTGGTACATGCCGACAAATTCATCGAAGACATGCCAATGGGATACGACACACCGCTTGTGGAGAGAGGTCAGAATCTTTCTCAGGGTGAAAGACAACTGCTGGCATTCGCCAGGGTCCTGGCGGCGGATCCTGAAATCCTGATTCTGGATGAGGCAACCGCGAGCATTGATACCGAGACCGAACAACTGATCCAGGCAGCTCTTAAGCAAATTATGCAGGGCCGTACCTCCATTTTAATTGCACACCGATTACAAACTATCGCTGAAGCAGACCGAATTCTTGTACTCAAACACGGTGCGGTCAAGGAACTCGGTTCCCACGATGAACTCATGGCTCTTCGAGGTGTTTATTACACACTCAATCAACTTCAGTTTCAGGATGTATCCAGCAAACCATCCTCCTGATTCGATCTATTGTCCTTCTTTGCGGTTAGACCCGGTGGGTGGTATAAACCCTCTATTCAAATCTGATTCAGCAGAGTATTGATTCTTATCTAGGGAGTAATGAAATGAGTGAATTTGAAGGAAAAGTGGTAGCTATTACTGGTGCTGGGGGAGGGCTTGGCAAGGCCCACGCATTAGAATTCGCCAGTCGCGGTGCAAAAGTTGTGGTCAATGATCTGGGAGGGTCCGTCGATGGTGCAGGTGCTGGTGATTCAGCCGATGCGGTAGTGGCTGAGATTACAGCCGCAGGAGGTACTGCCATTGCAAACAAGGCATCTGTTTCTGACAAGGCAGGCGCAAAAAGCATCATCACGGATGCAGTTGATGCCTACGGCACAATCGATATTCTGATTAACAATGCGGGTATCCTGCGAGACAAGTCATTTAAGAATATGACACTGGAAGAGTGGGATCTTGTGATGGACGTCCATATGAATGGCACGGCCTATGTGACTCACGCAGCCTGGCCAATTATGTACGAAAAAAATTATGGTCGCATCGTTTGTACATCATCAGGTTCTGGTATCTGGGGGAATTTTGGACAGGCAAACTATGGCGCTGCAAAGATGGCGATGTTGGGATTCATGAATGTACTAGCATTGGAAGGCAGATCCCATAATATTCATGTCAACTGTCTCGCTCCCGGTGCTGCAACTCGTATGACAGCAACAGTGCCCGGCCGTGCCGAAGTGGACATTGACAATCCCCCGCCCGAGCGATCCCCTTCACTCGTCACACCAGCGGTTGTTTATATGGCCAGCGAGGAGGCCCCAACGGGGAAAGTATTCCAGGCATCCGGCGGTAATTTCTCCATGGCCTCCATGTACAGCAACGAAGGTGCGAGTCTCGGTGTAGATGCAAGTGTTGAAAGTTTCTTCGATGCAAAGGATCAGATTCAGGACATGACCAATGCTGAAGAAGGCAGTGCATTCAGACGGCGTCAGGCTGCACAAGAGAAGAGCTAACTGATTCGTTGAGCGCTATCCACGGGCGGAAAATCGATTATCAAATTCTGGTGGGCTACCTGCTGCTGTTTTCTGGTAGCCTGCTGGCAATATGGATCTTTTTTTCACTGGTGACAGGGATCCGAACTTATTGGTGGGATAACAACGTCGCTATTATTTACGAATCAAAAATTCTGCTCACAACTTCCAATCCACTGGACAAACAGAAAACGTTTCACAAAGTTCAGATTAGATATCGATATCAGGTTGATGGAAAATCTCACGAAAGTAAGCGGATCTACCAAACGGATATTCCCTTACTAGGCCTGGACCAGGCACAGCAAATCATTGATCAATACCCTACCGGTTCAGTTCAAACAGTCTTCTACAATCCGGCATCCCCGCAAGAAGCTGTGCTCGTTCAGGGTATCGCGACTACCCAGTTACTGATGATTGCACCAATCTTGTTGTTTTTGGTTATTGGATATCGGCTGGTCACGAAAGACCACTGATTATTAAGATTTAGTCAATGGCCAATGGCGTACCCAGGCTGGATAGCCACTCTGCCATATCCTGCGCAGATGTTGATGGACTGACATTCCTGTCGACTGCCAGGATTCTGCCATCAGGGCCAATATAAAAAGTATGTCGAACAGCAATACCTCTTTCGCTCAAGACGTCATAAGCGAGGGCAGTTTGGGTCGATGGATCACTGAGAATCGGAAAGTCAGCCCGCTGTTGTTCTGCGAAACCGATATTGTCAGCTATCGGATCTACGCTTGCCATAAAATAGGTGACGGCAAAACGTTTTAGCAGATGACCATTTTCTGAAATGGAAAGACACTCCAGTGTACTCCCTCTCGTATATGCCTTTGGAAACCACGCAATAACGACTGTCTGATTTCCCAGATAATCCGACAACTGATGAATCTGTCCGTCAGATCCTTCCAGAGAAAAATTCGGGGCGACATCACCGACCTCAAGACTATACGATGACAAGCTGTATGAAATAAGTAACAGCAGAACCAAGTATCTTCGCATTCCAATCTCCGAAACAATCAAACCAGACTCACAAAAGTATACAATCAGACTTAACTTTCCGAGAGCCCATTTCTGAGTCAGTCGGATAATGTTTGACGCAAAAATTCGTGGTTATATCGACCCGCCGCTGAACAATCTAGGCAAACTGCTTGCTGACAGGAAGGTCAGCGCAAATGCCATTACCCTTATTGGTTTTGTTATTGGACTAAGTGCAGTCCCTTTTATCGCAAATCAGTATTACGATATCGGATTGATTCTCATTCTCTTTAATCGCCTCTTCGATGGCATTGATGGTGCTGTCGCAAGGCAAACGTCAGTAACTAATGTCGGTGGTTATCTCGACATCGTATTGGACTTTATATTTTATTCTGCAGTGGTCTTTGCATTCGCCCTGGCTCAACCCGAAAATGCTATTTACAGTTCACTTCTCATCTTTAGCTTCATCGGGACGGGAACAAGTTTTCTTGCATTTGCAATTTTCGCGGAGAAGCTCGACCTGAGTACCGAGAAACAAGGAGAGAAATCTATCTATTATCTCGCAGGTTTAACGGAAGGATTCGAAACCATTGCCGCCTTCATCCTGATGTGTCTCTTCCCCAAATCGTTTTGGATTATTGCACTTGTCTTTGCAATAGCCTGCTTCATATCAACAGTTATGCGAATTTTTTTGAGCGTAAAAATCCTTTCAAACAGATAATATTCTGAATAAAATCAATGAGTTACTATTTGCAGGGATTTTTTTGGCGAGGGTAGGTCATCCCACACCGGCGATTGCTCAGATCACTTTCTTCTTTTCCAGGCGGCGAACCAGTTCTGCCAATGTTTTGTCCGTTGATGATTTACTGAAAGACTCAGTAAGGATGTTAGTGATCTCTTTGTTCATCGACGTGTTGTTGGACTTTGCGCTACGTTTTATCTTCTTGTGCAGGCTCGGAGGCAATCGTAATACAAATTTCACTTGCTCAGCATCGGCCATAATATATCTCCACTAATTGGCACATTAATACGAAAATTAATTAATACGAAAATTGATTCACGTAAAATATAAATCAATAACCCTAAATTTATAAGGACTAACCTTCGTTTGCAACCCTGTGATTTAACATCACGCCAATAGCACGATTGAAATACTGGTTAACCGCCTGTTTTATTGTAGTCACAATCGGGCACATTGCTGGAAAATTTCGTTCAACAAACGGTCTCAAAGCGCCTTGCGTCGTACTATAGGTGTCTGGGATGTCATTCTCCAGGCACTGTTATATGATCTTTATCAACCCAGGGAAAATCATCTTGCAGTCCGTCAATCGCCGCCATGTTTTCAGTATCGCGTGGCCTATTATTCTCTCAAATCTATCCACGCCTCTGCTCGGGCTCGTGGATACAGCCGTTATAGGAAATCTTGGCAATGCTGCGCTCATTGGCGCTATCGCAGTGGGCGGTATCATATTTAGTTTTCTCTACTGGGGGTTTGGCTTCCTCCGGATGGGCACTACTGGTCTGGTTGCACAGGCCAGGGGAGCAGGAGACAAATTGGAGGTCAAGGCTGCTTTCTATCGATCGTTTATCGTGGGTCTGTCACTGGGAACATCAATACTGATTCTGCAATATCCAATCAGCATAGCCGCAATGTTTTTGGTTGAGGCCAGCACCCAGGTTGAGAGTGCAGCATTGACCTATTTTAATATTAGAATATGGGGGGCACCATTTAGTCTCGCGCACCTCGCTGTTATGGGTTATTTGCTCGGACAACAGGATTCGCGCTCCCTGTTACTGCTTCAGCTTGTTCTAAACGGCACAAATATCATTCTTGATTTAATCTTCGTTGTTGGTTTCGGGTGGGGAGTTGCGGGTGTCGCTGCCGCCACTGTCATAGCTGAAATCATTGTGATCTCGCTAGGTATTACGATAGTTATAGAGCGAATCAAATCCGAGAACAGTTCGATTAGCATCCCGACTGCAACTCTCTTCGACATCGTGGCACTTAAACGCATGTTTGTCGTCAACAGAGATATCATGATCAGGACACTTTGCCTTCTCTTTGCCTTTGCATGGTTCACAAACCAGGGAGCCCAGGCTGGCGATATCATCTTGTCTGCGAATGCTATTTTGATGCAGTTCATCACTTTTGCTGCTTTTTTTCTGGATGGCTTTGCGCTTGCAGCAGAAAGTCTTGTCGGCAATGCCATTGGTGGTAAAAAAATAAAAAACCTCAATCTGGCAATACGATACACAACAGAGCAGGGAATTCTCACAGCAGTCCTGCTGTCGATCTGTCTCGCTATCGCCGGATCTTCAGTCATTCATCTGCTTACCAATGTCGACGACGTCAGAAGAACGGCAGAGGAATATCTCATCTGGGTGATCGCTGCACCTGTGCTATCGGTCTGGTGTTACCTGCTTGATGGGATTTTTATAGGTGCCACCCGTACAATTCAGATGCGTAATGCAATGATCATTTCGCTATCCATTTTTCTATTCGCCTGGTATCTGCTTCATGAGCGGTTTGGTAATCACGGGCTCTGGGCTGCGCTACAGATTTACTTTCTGGCGAGAGCAGTCTCTCTTGGTTATTATTTTCCGGGCATTAAGAAGTTGGCTTATTAATTTCTGCCTACCAGAACTCAACTCCGAGCCGACAACGCTGTGATTGGATTATATAGCGGCGAGTATTCGTCAAACTTTTCGTTATTGCATCATCAAATCATTACCCGATATCATCAGCTAACCAAATGGCAGAAATTACTCTGCCAGAAAGATACAAAGAGGAACTTATGAAAATTTCAACCTTGATGAGCTACGCCCAGGGTTATGTTGGTGCTACGAAAGAAATTGTCGAAATGGAAAAAGCGGGGCTTGATGTCGTATGGGTTCCCGAAGCGTATTCATTCGACGGTGTGAGTGCGATGGGGTATATCGCAGCACTGACTAATAAGGTCACTATCGCATCAGGTATATTGAATATATACAGTCGGACACCGACACTGATGGCGATGACAGCAGCCGGTATCGATGCTCTCTCAGAGGGTCGTTGTATGCTGGGTCTCGGCGCTTCCGGACCTCAGGTAATTGAAGGTTTTCATGGTCTCCCCTTCGATGCACCGATGACGAGAATTCGAGAGGTCGTTGAAATTTGTCGTGCTGTATGGCTCCGGGAAGAGAAACTCATCCACAATGGTAAGAAATACCAGATTCCGCTCCCCGAGGGACAAGGTACGGGGTTGGGAAAACCACTCAAGATAATTAATCATCCCTATAGAGAGGAGATTCCCATTGCATTGGCCACACTCGGTAATAAAAGTGTCGAGATGACAGCAGAAATTGCCGATGCATGGCTACCTGCTTTTTTTATGGCAGAAGGCGCAGATGCTGTTTGGGGAGACGCACTCAGACGGGGTAATGAGAAACGTGATCCCGGCCGCCCTCCTCTTGATGTCTACGCAGGTGGTGCTGTTGCAATTGGCGAGGGACTGGAATCTTACCGGGACATGTCCCGTTCAGGGATCGCACTCTACGTTGGCGGCATGGGAGCAAAGGAAAAGAACTTCTACAACCAGATATTCAGGAAGTACGGCTACGAGGAAGAAGCAGAAACCATTCAGAACCTCTATCTTTCAGGTCGAAAATCTGAGGCAGAGGCAGCCATACCTCAAAGTTATCTGGATGCGACATCTCTTGTCGGGTCAGAGGGATTCGTTCGGGATCGACTGCAAGCCTACAAGGAAGCAGGCGTTACCTCCCTAAATGTTGGATTCCTGGGGACGACAACGGCGGAGCGCGTAAAGAATTGTGACGCGCTAAAGAATGTCATAGAGAAAATCTGACTAATCTCCGTCGACCTGATCGATCACCCCTGGTCGAAAGTACCTGATACTATTCAGGCAGCGGATTTTATTCGGGTAATAGTGATTCAAATTCTATTCGATGATCGGCGTCAAGGTATTGTTTGAGTTCACCTGCATCTAGGAATGTAGAATTACAGGAAGGACATAGCTCAAAACGAATTCGAACAGGTTCTTCAATTTTGCGCTGATCCATTATTTTGTCGCACTTGGGACAGTCAACATAAACTGTATCGTCATATTCTGCACCGATTTCAGGATCTCCTGTATCGACATCTTTCTTGGCATCCGCCAGGTCAAGGTCTGCTCTGGTTAATTGGTCAAAATACAGCCCATGGCATTCGCTACATCGATCAATTCGAATCGCGCCTTCACCATCTCTGCTGACGGTCTCCATCTCACCAAAACACTTGGGACACTGCATGACTTTCCGCTCCGAGGTTTTAATTGCGCTCACATTAACTTAAATCACCATCTATTTGTACAATGCAATCTCCAAAAGTGAACACCATCCTTTATTTCATCGCTTTACCAGCTATAACATAAGCTCCCATGGAACCTCACCCGGATTCAGGCAAGCGTAAGAAATCGAGCAATACAACTTTTAGTATGTATCGATCCTTATTGATATCACTCTTTCTTCCCAGTTTTCTGATGTCCATGTGTCAAGGCAGCGTTTTGCTCATCATCCCGCTCTTTGCCCTTGATCTGGGAGCAGGCGTTGGGATTACCGCGATCGTTTTCTCTCTCCGGGGTCTGGGGAATATGCTTGCCGATGTTCCCGCCGGTTATGCAACTTCCCGCTTCGGTGACCGCAACATTATGATAGTCGGTGTGACGTTAATGGCCATCACAGCACTTTTGGCCAGTCAGGCGGAATCAGCTTTTTTACTGGCAGTGGCAGCCTTCGCTTTTGGGTCTGCGATGGCGATCTGGATGATCGCGCGACTAGCCCACATCAGTGAGATGGTGCCTTCACATCACCGGGGCAAAGCAATCTCTACAATGGCAGGTATACAGCGATTCGGAACCCTGGTTGGTCCCGTAACGAGTGGATTTCTGGCAAACGAATTCGGGTTTGAATATGTGTTTATCGGCTTGTCCTGCATCGCTTTTTTAGCACTCGGTTTTATCCTTGTGAGCGTAAAAGACAATATTAAAGGCCAGCATGATCAAAGCCCGCCGCTGATCCGGATTGTGCCGCATATCCTGGGTAACCACTTCAGGATATTCACAACAGCGGGCATATCAATCTTGTGTTTGACAGTCTTGAGAGCAAGTCGTCAATTGCTAATACCCCTTTGGGGCGCGGGTATTGCACTTAACAGCACCAGCATTGGTCTGGTGGTTAGTATTGCCGCGGCCGTAGATATGGTGATGTTCCCCCTGGCGGGTTTTATGATGGATAATCTGGGAAGACGGTATGCCGCCGTTTCTTGTCAGCTAACCCTCGCACTGGGTATTTTCTTCATCCCGTTTTCTTCAACCTTCTGGGGACTTGTTCTGGCTGCGGTCATTGCAGGCGCGGGAAATGGTCTTGGTAGTGGGATCAATATGACCCTTGGTGCGGACTTTGCCCCTGCACATGAACGCGGAGAATTTCTGGGTGTCTGGCGACTGGTCTCTGATTCAGGTTCTTTTGCAGGGCCAATTCTCCTGGGCTATATCGCAAGTACCGTTGCTCTCGCGACGGCGATTACCTCAATTTCTCTGTTGGGAATCGCTGGCGCAGCGATCATGGTCTTTTTTGTCAAGGAGACATTGGTCAAACACGAACCGCCCTGAGCCGGGCAGGACTCTGGATTCAGCTATCTGCACCGAATTTCAATCCGATGCATTTCGACTGCTGACAAATCTCTATATACTTCACCTGAGCTGTATCAATCTACTCTCATTTTGAGAGTTTCTAGAAAATTCCGATGAAACCACTGCACTATTACTATCTGGGTACGGGTTCCTGGTTCCTATCCTATGGAATCCAGACCGTCGCATTCGCCTGGATAGTCACAATTCTACTTGATGAGTCAGCGAAACTGGTCGGTATTGCCCAGATGGCTTTTCTTCTGCCTGCCATGCTATTTACACTCGTTGGCGGCAGTCTTGCAGATCAGTTTGGTGGACGTAAGGTCGTCATTAGTGGACACCTTGTTGCCTCTTGTGCCCCCCTCTTCCTCACGATTGTCATTACACTCGACTATCTGAGCTATTCGATGGTTCTCGTATTTGCGATCATCATGGGTTGTGCTCAGGCCTTTATCACACCGGCAAGAGATGGTCTTCTGGCGCTGGTTGCAGAAGGCCGCATCCAGAGAAAAGTGGTTCAGGTCAGCCTTATCCAATTTGGCGTACAAATGCTGGGATTTCTCGCTGCGTCCTTTGCCGACCGTTTTGGGGCGGTGTTCGTACTCATGATTCAGTTCACCATTCTGAGTGTCGGCACGTTTTCCTACTTGCGACTCAAGGTTGAATACCTACCCCCTACCCGCCTTAGCGACAACATGGTTCACCAGGTGCTTCATTCGCTCACTGAAGGTTACAAAACAGTCATCAGTTCAGCATCCATGCGCGCTGTGGTTATCCAAAACTGTGCCACTGGCATCTTCTTCATGGGCTCATATTTCGTCACTGTCCCACTGCTGATCCGGGAATTGTACAACGGGTCTTCTACCGAACTTTCATGGGTGAATACCGGAAACTCTCTTGGGTTGGTTACCACCATATTGTTTCTTATGAAAATAGGCGATATTCATCGTCAGGGAAGAGCACTTCTAACGATGCATTTCGTTGGTTCACTCGCACTGATGGGTGCAGGACTGGGACTGGGATTTTACTCCCTGATCGGTTTTATTTATCTCTGGGGTATGAGCGGCGGCATTGCAATGACGATGTCCCGAACAATCATGCAGGAGCAGGCACCACCGGAACAACGAGCTCGCATGATGGCGTTCTATTCGTTCTCGTTTATGGGCGCAGGTCCCCTGGGTGCTCTCTTCTCCGGATATCTTGCAGAATGGCTTGGACCGTCAACCGCACTCGTCGTATCCTCAACACTAATGCTCGTGATCGTCATACTGGTTGCGCTCCGCACCACCCTATGGCGGTTGGATTCATCTCCTCCAGTTTAAGCTACTTAGCATGATGAAGAAGGATTCCACTACAGATCAACTACACAGAGTAACCGAGTTTATCTCGCAGCATCCGGGGCTTATGGTAATAACTGGCGCTGGTTGCAGCGCGGCATCAGGTATACCTACCTATCGGAATGAAATCGGCCAATGGTTACGGAGCGCTCCGGTACAACATCAGGAATTTGTCTCACAAAGATCAACCAGACAGCGCTACTGGGCAGGAAGCATGGTTGGCTGGCCTACTGTATCAGCTGCAGAACCAAACGCCGCTCATAGGTCTCTCGCCTCGCTTGAACGTAAAGGTTTCTGCTCCTTGTTGGTAACACAGAACGTTGACCGACTTCACCAGAGGGCAGGTCATCAAAATGTAATTGACCTCCATGGTCGAATTGACAAGGTTCGATGCCTTAACTGTGACCACACTTATTCAAGAGCTGCAATTCAAGATCAATTGGTGACCCTGAACCCAAAGATCGAATTCGAAAACAGTCAGATTGCACCGGATGGAGACGCGGATATCAGCTACAAGAGCTTCAACACACCTCAATGCGAGTCGTGTGATGGTATGTTGAAGCCTGAAGTCGTATTTTATGGCGGGACGGTCGATAAAAAACTCGTCGAGACAATATATGGTTCACTGAAATCAAAATCAGCTCTAATGATCGTTGGATCCTCACTGATGGTTTTTTCAGCTTATCGTTTCTGTCGTCGTGCCTACGAGCTTGATATTCCTATAATAGCGATCAACAGAGGCCAAACCAGAGCTGACGAACTCCTTAGTTTGAAACTTGACCAGGATTGCCAGTATTTTTTGGACGAAATTGACAAGGCGCTCTGAACAAGTCAGCTATCTATCCACCAACCTCCAATTCCCTCTGTTCAAATTGGAGATTCTGATTCATCAACTTATTCGGCCATGATTTCTTACCATTTGCCCTGCACCCCAACAGTATTTTATTCATCTCCATCGCTGGCAACGGCCGAGAATAATAGTACCCCTGAATATAATCACATCCGCTGGATGCCAACAGTGCAACCTGTTCATCGGTTTCTACACCTTCAGCAAGTACTTTCAGGCTCAAACTCTGGCCCATCGCAATGATCGCTTTTGTGATCTCACGGTCGTCCAGATTCGTCGTAATATCCTTTATGAATGATCGATCAATTTTCAGTATATTCAGAGGGAATCGTTTAAGGTAAGCAAGCGATGAATATCCTGTCCCGAAATCATCAATGCTAATCGACAATCCAAGTGCTCTTAGTTCTTCGAGCATGCGAATATTCTGATCCACGTCCCTCATGGCGATGCCTTCGGTTATCTCCAGTCCAAGCGAGTCTGGTGAAATACCTGTATCTCGAATTACACTTGCTACCAGTTCAGGGATATTGTTCTCAAACTGTCTCGCTGAGAGATTTACCGCAACTCGAAATCCGGAAAAGCCCTGACTATCCCAATACTTAATCTGTTTGCAAACAGATCGAAGGACGTACTCACCCAACTGAAGTATCAACCCGGTTCTCTCAGCAATGGGAATGAATTCTGCCGGAGGCACAAATCCTTCCATCGGATGCAGCCAGCGGACAAGCGCCTCCATACTGACTAGTTTCTCAGTCTTCACGTCGACGATCGGTTGATAATGGACCTCAAAGGCATCATCTATCAAAGCCTGCTGCATACTGCTCTTACGCTCAAGGAATTTGCGCGCATTTTCATACATGACATTATTGAAGATGATATAGGCACCTTTGGCATCCGATTTAGCACGATGTAATGCTGTATCCGCATCTCGCAACATATCTTCTGCTGACTGGTAAACATCCTGGTTAAGCAGCACACCGGCACTCGCTGATAAGTCGAGGGTTGTCGACCCTACCTGAATGGGTTTCTCAATTGCTTTCTGGACTCTTCTGCAGGCCTGAATTGCACCAGCCGCAGAATCTACGGGATCAAACAATACTGCAAATATGTCGCCGCTAAATCGAGAGATCGTATCATCTGGTCTGACGGTATGTTCGATCCGCGATGCTACCTCGGAAAGTGTCTTGTCGCCGATATCATGCCCAAGCCCTTCATTGATTGCTGCAAATCCATCAAGATCGAAGAAAACTACAGCAAAGTGCTCATTTACCTCACGTTTTCGTCTGTTTATCGCACTCTCCAGACGATTAACAAAAAGCGCGCGGTTTGGTAATTTTGTTAGATCATCGTAAAAGGTGCTATGCCTTATCTGCTCTTCGTAGCGAATCTGCTGGCTGATGTCCCTGAATGTGATCACTACCAATTTGTCTGTCTCGTTATCAATAATGTTCGCCGATATTTCTATGGGTAATGATTCTTCATCTTCACGACGCAGTTTCTGTCTGATATTAGCTACGTTTTGTTGAGTTGAAACCGAGTGTGTATTAAAGACGGCTCCACCGGGTTCAAATGCAAACAAGGGCATCAGCCGGGAAAGCTTCATTGACCTGGCCCTTGCGCGATCTATTCCGGTGATAGTCTCAGCCATTGGATTTAGAAGACAAACATTGCCATCCATATCCGTAACAATTACCCCGTCACTGATGCTGGTTAGTGTGGCATCCAGTCGACGCCGGGTATTGGCCAGGTCCTTTTCCGCACGATGCTTGTATAGTGCTATTTCGATATTGATTTCCAGCTCTCTGTTATCGAACGGCTTCAATACATATCCATAAGGCTCGGAAACTTTTGCCCTCTCTAGTGTCTCTTCATCTGCGTAGGCTGTGCAGAAAATAATTGGGACATCATATTGCTGACGAATTCGAATTGCTGCTTCGACCCCATCCATTTCATCAGCCAGATGTATATCCATCAGCACCAGATCAGGCCTCAGCTCCAACGTTTTATCTATTGCCTCCTGACCACGCATGGCCATCGATAATACGTTGTACCCCATCCGTGTCAGACGGGATTTTATATCCCGAGCAACGAGAACCTCGTCTTCAACGGCTAATAGCGACTTCATTGACATCTTTTTCTTTCCTCGGGAAGGAGATTTCGAAACTTGCACCATCTACGCTATCGAAACGCAATCTCCCGTCCAATTGTTGGGTTAGTATTGACACAATTTCCATCCCCATGGAGTTTGATGACTCCAGTGAAAATCCCACTGGTAATCCAATGCCGTCATCACTGATCTCAAGCACATATCGACAACCAATCAGGTTAAATTTCACACAAATTGTGCCCTTGCCTTCCTTTCCTTTAAAAGCATGCTTAAGAGAGTTGGAAATTAGTTCATTAATTATCAGGCCACAGGGAACAGCCGTCTCAATGTCGAGCGCAACATTGTCAACCTGGATATCCAGACTGACAATCATTCCTCGAACTGAATAAAATCGATGTAAGCTATTGGCTAACATATTGATGTAGTCTTTAAAATCAATCTCAAGCAAATTCTCGGACTGATAGAGATTTTCATGGATGAGTGCCATTGATTTTATTCGTTGTTGACTCTCACCAAGAAGCCCAGAAAATACATCATCACCAATCGATTCAGCCTGGATATTTAATAGGCTGGAAATAACCTGCATATTATTCTTAACGCGATGATGGACTTCTTTTAGAAGGAGTTCTTTTTCTTTTAACGAATCGGCCAGTTCTCTCTGCACCGCCTTATTCTCGGAAATTTCATATTCAAGCGCTTCTGTTCTTTCGCCAACAATTTGCTCAAGGTTCTGTCGATGTTTTTCTAGTTCGGCTTCCACCTTCTTCCGATCAGTTACATCCCTTGCGATACTCACGTAAGCTGTTTCATTGTCGCTGTCATCGTGAACAGCGGCTATCGTAACTTCTGTCGTCCCGTATTCGGAGCCCTTGCGAGCTGATACTTCTCCATGCCAGCGTCCTTCACGACGCAAACCTGCTCGCGCCAGACTTGCATCAGATGCCTCCGAGAAGAGCAGCGACAAAATCGAACGACCAACAGCCTGGGGAGGAGAAATGCCCAAAATCGACTTGATGGCATCATTGGCATACATCAGATGTTTATTTGCATCGGCTATAAGAACACAGTCGGTAGCTTCTTCCAGTGATTCAATATAAAGCTGCAATCGCTCGCTGTATCGTTTCTCAGCTTCCCTGCGCAATCGCATTTCGTTCACCTTCTGGACCTGGTAAAGCACACTCAAGCCAATCATTAAATAGGCGAGATAGGCCCACCAGGTAGCCCACATAGGTGGATTAACGATCAATTTTATTGATGCTCCTTCCTCGTTCCATACTCCATCATCATTTGACCCGGCCACCTTAAATTCATAGCTACCCGCATCCAGATTGGTATAAGTTACCTGGTGGGCACCATTCGCATCGACCCAGTCTCTGTCAAAACCCTGCAACATATATCGAAATTGATTTTTGTCAGGTGCGGAGAAATCCATTGCAGCAAACTCGAATCCGATAACCGAATCGTTGTAAGCAAGCTCCAATTGATTGGTCTTATAGATCGGCTCGGGTAGATCTACGGTTTCGTTGAACTTTGAAAACCTTGTAATTTTAATGGCTGGAACATGCAGGTTTCCGTGAATTGGCCGAGGGTAGAATGCATTAAAACCGTTATTGCCGCCGAAAAGAAAACTTCCATCTGATAATTCCAGATATGCGCCACTATTAAAATCGTCACTCTGCAATCCATCGGTCCAGTCGTAAAGAACGAAGGATTTTGTCTTTGGCTCGTATACAGAAATTCCCTTTCCGCCGCTTATCCATATCCTGCCACTTTCATCCTCCAACAATCCCCAGACCTGATCACTCGCTAATCCGTTAGATCGTCCTATCCTGGTGATCTTCCCATTCTGACTGTCAATAAAATTGAGTCCGCTATCCCGGGTACCCACCCAAATTCCGTCAACTGTGGCAAGTAGGGAAAAAATGTTGTTGCTTGAAAGTGTGTTGCGATTATTCGGGTCATACCTGAAATTTGTTATATTTCCCGAATCCGGATCAAGGATAACGACTCCCCCACCATCCGTCGCAATCCACATCGAACCATCAGAAGCTTCAATAATATCCACCGTACGCAGATCCGGAAAAATCCCATCAGGATTCAGATTATCGGGGTAGCGCTTGAATTTCCCCTCGCCCAGATACTTGTTTACTCCCCCACCATAGGTTGCAAACCATATATTACCTTTGCTGTCTTCAAGCACCCGGCTGACAGTATTTGAGCTAATAGAATTAGGATCATATTCATCATGAAAGAATACTGCTTCAACTTTGTTGTCCCGTATAAGATTAGTTCCACCTCTCATTGAACCAACCCACAGAGTGTCGGCCTGCACGCCCAAACTCATTATCTTGTTACTGGTTAATTCCAGTTCATCGTTGTCAAACTGGATAAACTTACCCTGTTCAGCATCCCATTTAACAAGTCCGTTATACGTTCCAATCCAAACGTTCTTGTCAGGAGTTTCAGCAAAGGATGAAATCAGTTTACTTGCCCAACTGGCTTCCTGGCTGCCCCAACGCATGAAATGGGGAAAGGTTTCTACACTTGCATGCCACTTGCTAATCCCGTTGAATGTCCCCACCCAAAGAACGCCGCCACGATCCTGAAACAAGTCGGTAATATTGTTATCTCCGAGACTGTTTGGATCCGTTGGTTCGTGTATGAACGAATCAAGTTTGTCTTTATTATAAAGGTGCAAACCACTCTCCGAACCAATCCAGATCCCGTTATTTTGATCTTTGAGTAGCCTTCTACCCTCGCTGATGCCATAGTCAGTCAGACTGGCAAGATCGGTGAATTCTCCTGTAGTTGTATCGAGAATGGATACAGTTTCATCATGAGTTGCCACCCAAATTCTGCCAACCTCGTCTTCGAGAATAGCTCTGACGTGATCCTCGCCAATAGAAGATCCATCTGCTCTGCTATGCAGGTAGTGAGTAAAAGATCCGTTTTCCAGGTCGAGTGAGTGGAGCCCACTCTTATCAGTTCCTACCCAGAACCTGCCTTTACTATCTTCATATATAACCCAGACCTGACCTTCACCCAAACTATCGGGCTGGGCAGGATCATGATGAAAGTGCCTTGTTTCACCATTTTTGAATCGCAGGATCAACCCGTAGTCAGTGCCAATCCACAATCTTTTCTGCGAATCCTCGAAGAGAACCTTAACCGCGTTATGCGCTGTCGCCTGGGGGTCTGAACCCCCATCAAACAGTATCGTTTCAAATGTCTTGCTACTTTCATTGAATCGATTGAGGCCATAATCCGTAGCAACCCAAACCGTTCCCTCTGAATCTGAAAGAACATCCTTGATGTAATTGCGGGAAATTGAGCCAGGATCATCGCTTGAGTGAAAAAAGGTCTCAAAACTATATCCATCATATCGATTTAGACCTTCCTGAGTGCCTATCCAGATAAAGCCCTGATTGTCCTGGGTAATTGCGGTTACAGTTGCCTGGGACAATCCATCTTCAGTACCAAGTTGGGTAAAAGATGCATTTCTTTGATCAGCGAGCTTACTCAGCGCATCAACATCCAGGGCATAGAACAGCAGGATCAAAGAGATTGCCAATACAGCACATTGAACGAATTTCCGGCGCAACTTCGTAAATGGCATCAAGAGATGCCTGAACCACGCGAGATTTCCCTCGTTAGATTTATCAGCAATCCGGCTACTGGTAGGCCAATAAAATCTTAGTAAATAATCAAATCTCAAAAATTACTCCTGTTCTACCCACAAGCTCCACAATGTGCCCTGATTTCTAACACCCTGAAGAGACCAGAGCG
>CAZJRI010000089.1:17501-22032 GCA_964548025.1 uncultured Pseudomonadales bacterium | reverse complement strand
TAGTTGCAGGTGCTCTCTCAAAAGTTCCGAAAGCATCGTATTCGGCTCACAGGTCGTACTCGCCTGCTTGCCGTTCACGGTTAACTTAACATTTATCGACATGGTAGTTACCTTTGTTGCCAAGGCTATTCGGCCTCGATAGTTTCGATTTTTATGACTACATTTCCGACTTCGTCCCGTTCAACATTATCACCTGAAATCAATAAAACGAACTGCTCAAAAAAGTCATTTGCCATCTTTCGGGCAGCACCTGTCACCAGTCTTGAGCCTATTTGCGACAGTTTTCCACCGACCGTGGCTTTCACCTTGTATACCATCACGGTGATGACAGATCCGGATTCATGTTTTTCTTCGAGCGTGACTTCAGCAGCGCCTTTTGCAAAACCCGCAACCCCGCCCTTGCCCTCACCTGAAATCGTATACGAGTAGGGTGCGTTGATATCTGAAAGAATGACTTCTCCGTTAAATCTCGCCTTGACCGGGCCTACCTTGGCTGTCAATTGAACTGAAAACTCGTTGGTATCTGTTGATTTGAATTCTTCGCATCCAGGCAGGCACTGCATGAGAATTTCCGGATCGTTGAGCGCCTGCCATACTTCGGGCAAACCAACGGCGATCTCAATGCGCTGATGTAAATCCATATATAGCATCGACTATGAGCGGTTCAGGGATGAATATGCTTGCACAGCTCAGATTGCATAATCAAGTTGCTTTGTGGCAGATGTCTCACAAACTGTGGAATTTGAAATCTGAATGGTTCCTGGTCAGTGAATCCGTTTGTCCTGACCATATGGCGTCCTGACCAAATGGTTGTCCTACTTCGATACCGGGTCGCTAGTACGCATGCTTCTCTTCCCGCAGCATGGGCCAGATAGTGGGTCCGCCAGGATAGGTGATTTCGTCTATAAGCCTGAAATTGTGCGCCCGGTAGAAAGACAGGTTTTCGCGGTTTGAGCATTCCAGATAGATGGGCAGGCCGTCGTCATTGCTAATGTTCGTAATGGGTTTTAACAGGGTTGAACCAATGCCCCTGCCCTGATGCACCGGGTCTGTGGCTATATAGGTAAGGTGCCAGAAGGGTTTACGCGGACGGTACGATTCCATAAGAGACTGGAGATTGAGTGCTCTTGAGATGTTACCCCTGAACAGCCATGTCAACCTTGCGAAACTTAGTAGCTGAGATGTCAGCGTTGGGCTGAAGTTGGGCTTTTCCCAGATTGAAACACCGTATTGCCCGTCAGTTGTATAACATGATCCAGATACAAACGTTTGCTTGAGAATGTGAGAGAAGAAAGACTCGGCTATGCGCTCGTAGTCTTGCTTTGCAGGTAGAATCCAGCGCAAGACCGGGTCGTCGACAAAGGATCTTTTAAGGACTTTTGCGAGAACTGCCCGGTCTCGTTCTTGCGCTATGCGCGCTTTCATGCCGCCATGCCGTGATTCTATATTTCGCTGACTGATTTGATGATCTTTGTAACGATGCCGTATTCAGTCGCTTCCTCAGCAGACATCCAGTAGTCCCTGTCCGTGTCCTTCTCTACCTGCTCGAGTGGTCTCCCGGTTTCATCCGAGATTATTTTATTGATGCGGGCTTTAGTCTTCAGGATCTGTTCAGCCTGAATACTGATATCGGTCGCATCACCCTGGGAACCGCCTGATGGTTGATGTACAAGATAGCGTGTATTGGGCAGGGAGAATCGGTTCTCCTTCTTTGCGGCGAGATAGATATTGGTCGCAGCACTGGCAACCCAGCCGGTTCCAATCACTCGCACCTGGGGTTTAACATATTTAATCATGTCATAAATGACATCACCTGATTCAACGTGACCACCGGGGGACGAGACGAAGATATTAATTGGCTCGTCACTCTCTGCTGAAAGTGCCAGTAATTGCTCTGTAACTGTACGAGCTATTTTCTCGTTGATCTGACCAAAGATTGAAATCGAGCGAGATTTGAATAACTTCTCGTCCAGAAAACCCGGACCCGGCATTTTCATTTCTTTTGATTCGTCGTTCATCATTACTGATATTCCTTAGATAATTACTGGCGTTAAGTCGGGCATGAAGGTAGTCATGCGCCGTATCCATTAAGTATATTTCCTTATCGGTACAATGTGTGGTCTTTTTTGCTAATTGCAAGGGCGCAGTGGCAGTTGATTTTTCGAAGGGAATTCCGGCATGCTCGATGGATTCAGCTATTACGACATAAGAGGTAAGCATGGGCGACTTAAAATTGGGTATTCAGATGGGTTACTGGGGAGCAGGTCCCAATCCTAATAGCCTTAAGATGGCTATTGAAGCCGAGAAGCTTGGATATGATGCCATATTCACGGCAGAAGCCTGGGGTTCAGACGTTTTTACACCCCTGGCATGGATGGGCGCCCATACAAACCGGATCAGATTGGGTACGGCAGTCGCACAGCTTTCAGCAAGAACCCCAACTGCAACAGCCATGGCTGCTTTAACACTGGATCACTTATCCGGTGGCCGGGTGATTCTTGGACTCGGGGTATCCGGTCCCCAGGTTGTAGAAGGCTGGTATGGCCAACCCTTTGCGAAGCCCCTGGCCAGAACCAGGGAATATGTGGATATCATCCGCCAGGTTCTGAACAGAGAAGCGCCTGTGGCCAATGAAAATGGCGAACACTATCCACTACCCTTTACCGGGGACGGGGCCTGGGGGCTGGGCAAATCCCTGAAGCCCATCACCCATCCACTTAGATCAGATCTGCCCATCTTCCTCGGTGCAGAAGGACCCAAGAATGTTTCCATGGCAGCAGAGATAGCCGATGGCTGGCTCCCGCTTTATTATTCTCCGTACCGACAGGAAGTCTATGCAGACCAGATCAGTCATGCCAAACCCGGATTTGAAATATCCCAGAATGTCTCGATTAATATTTGTGATGATATCGAACAGGGTTTGCTCCCGGTAAAAGCAAACCTTGCGCTCTATATTGGCGGAATGGGTGCGAAAAAACGTAATTTTCATACAGAACTGATGGGTCGTATGGGATTTCAGGCAGAAGCAGAGAATATTCAGGATCTTTTTCTTGCGGGCAAGAAAGACGAGGCTGTCATGGCGGTGCCAACACAGTTTGCTGATGAAATCTCACTGGTTGGCAGTATTGACAGAATCAAAGATCGGCTGCAGGCATGGCGTGAAACGCCGGTAACATCCCTGCTGATAGGTGCCAGAGATGAAACCCAACTTCAGACAATGGCTGAAATTGTCCTGGGCTAACCCATGGATTCGCTGACTTCCGTATCGATTCGTCGGGCGGGTGCCAAAGACATCGAAACACTGCAGCAACTAGCCCGGCAAGATATGAGTCGCCTGACCGACTGGCACCATCTTAGAGCAGATGGTGCGTACTTCACCTATCTTGCTGAAGACGAGGCGCCTTTTGGATTTGTCTCTGCAGGTGAGGGAGAACTGATTGCAATCTATATTAAATCAACCTATCGCGGATTCGGGATGGGTAGAAAGCTGTTTGTCAGAGGGTTGAGTGTTTTAAAGCGAAGAGGTTTTGAAACTGCCTCTATCTGGCTGGGAGTTGAAAAAAAAACTGCTCTCAGCATGATCGAGTCTCTTGGTTTTGAATCCGATGGTGCCGAACGGTATGTCAATGATCCAACCGGCGGAACTTCATTTGAACTTGGCTATCGGCTGAGTCTGGAAGATTATTTCTGATATATCTGAAACCTGCTGAGAGAATGTAGACCGAAGGCGCAGTTTATATTGCAACGGCAGCAACATTTAAGCGATCTATGAGTCAGCGCTATATTGAATATCACAACCTGATTGATCTCTTTAACGAAGGACGGCTGCGAGAACCTGAAGCGACGGATTCCGCAGATCAGACTGAACCAGGTCCGATTCAGGGGAAGGACAAAGCGCTACAGAGAGCTTTCATCAGGGCGCTGGAAGATGAGCTTCTGGATCCCGACGATAAATCCGTACCTGATTAAATTCTTTCAGTTCATCGAGGTCCGGGATGGTGGTTGCATTCAGCTCTGCAATAACCTGGTATCCGGTCAAGGTATTTGCCTTTATCCTCGAATCTGCGATCAGCATGTCGGTTGCAAGGCAGGTCAGTCTGTCTATCCACGGAAAATTATCCCTGTCATAGAGAACGTCTGCAGCAATTATCATGTCGACCTGTGTGTCCAGCAGGTCGATGTCACCGAGTGTCTCTATCTCGACATTGTTCAGTCGTGCATTAGCCTGGGTGGCCTGCAAAGCCTGCTGATCAATATCGCAGGCAATCACCCTGTTGGCACCCGCCAGCTTGGCGGCTATGGCAACCACACCTGAACCAGTGCCAAAATCCAGAATGCATCTTCCTTTGACTTCTTCGGGATGATCGAGGATATAACGACTGAGAACCTGTCCGCTGGCCCAGCAGAATGCCCAGTAAGCAGGCGTGTTGATGATCGACATCATCTCGTCGTAGTCGAGTCTGCCGGTTGGATAATCTCCTGAAATCAGAAATAGAGAGATATCCGGGCAAAGGGGCAGCTTCGTGGCTGT
>CAZJRI010000089.1:14545-17491 GCA_964548025.1 uncultured Pseudomonadales bacterium | reverse complement strand
TTCGGAGATTGCTGAGTAGTTTTTGTTTCAAGTTTCTGACAGTATCAAAGGAAGAAATGCATTTTGCCTGCAGAGCCTACAATAGGTACGCTGGCAGGGATACCCCGTTAAAAGGTTTTCAGGAATGTTCGTACAGCTTGCCCTGGTAGGTTTGGTGAGTCTGGTTATCCAGTCTCAGACCTTCGCCTCAACCGATGAGTTGAGAAAGATTGCCGATATGCCTTCCGCTTCCAGAATTCAGTCAGATGTCTCAAGGTTGGTCGGTTTCGGGACTCGCCATACCTTGTCTGAAACAAAGTCAACTTCCCGTGGTATCGGTGCCGCTCGACGCTGGATCGAATCTGAATTCAACAACATATCCCAAAGTTGTGGTGGATGTCTTGAAGTCTCGACACAAAGTCGAGTCTTTTCTGAAGAGAGGAGAATCCCGCACGCGACGGAAGTCGTAAACGTGGTTGCGATTCTAAAAGGTAAGTCTGACCCGAATCGTTATGTGATCATGTCCGGGGATATAGATTCAAGAATCAGCGACCCTTTAAATGGCGTCGATGATTCACCAGGTGCTAACGATAATGCCTCAGGTATGGCGGGTGTTTTGGAAGCCGCCAGGGTGCTGAGTCAATTCAGCTTTCCTGCTTCTATTGTTTTTGCAGGATTGTCCGGAGAAGAACAGGGGCTTTTCGGCGGCAGGATCATGGCAGAGCAGGCTATTGAAGACGGCTGGCAAATTGAAGCGGTTCTGAACAACGATATGATAGGTAATATCTCGGGAATCAACGGCATCACTAACAACACAACCGCAAGAGTATTTTCGGAAGCAACCCGACCGATTGAAACAGCGGAAGAAGCCAGATTAAGACGGTTTACGGGTGGGGAAGTAGATTCACCTTCCAGAAATCTGGCACGCTATATAGACAGTATTGCAGATCATTACATACGAAATCTGGATGTGATGATGATTTACAGGCTGGATCGATTTGGCCGGGGAGGTCATCATCGACCATTCAATGAGGTTGGTTTTCCCGGTGTGCGGATTATGGAAACCAATGAACATTATGATCGCCAGCATCAGGACCTCCGGATAGAGAACGGGCGAGCCTATGGCGATGTCATTGAAGGAGTTGATTTTGAATATGCAGCAAAACTAACTGCTCTGAATGCAGTTAGTCTGGCGGCGATGGCCTTTGCACCAGCACCGCCCTCGAATGTTACTATTGAAGGCAGGGTATCGCCGAATACGACGCTTAGATGGTCGAGGGTACAGGATGCTGTAACCTATAAAATATACTGGCGACTAACAACAGATTCACAGTGGCAGTGGAGTCGCAATACCGGTAACGTGAACAATTTCACACTGACGAATGTTGTAATCGATAACTATATTTTCGGTGTTGCCAGTGTCAACAAAGATGGTGTGGAAAGTCCCGTGGTATTCCCAGGACCCATCGGTGCTTTCTGGAAGTAGAACTTTTCTGATATTAAATTGAGCAAACAATGACTGATGTACTGCTAGACCGAGAAATTGGGCCTTTAACGATACTCTTTGGCAAGGATAACGGAAAATATCCGGATGGGAACTCTCTACTCGTGCGGGGTCAAAACAAGTCAGCCATCATAGACCCGTGTCTTGGTGTTGTAGCGAGAAAGGATAATTTACCCGACGTTGATATGTTGTTTTTCACTCATATACATGAGGACCACGTCTCAGGTATGCATCTCTTCCCTGATATCCCCTGCTATGTTCATGAAAGGGATGCCCTTGGTCTCGAATCTATGGAAGGCTTCCTTCAGATATTTGGTGTTGAAGACAAGATTGCCGGTGAATTTGAGAAAAATCTTTGGGACACTTTTCATTACGAAACCCGGGATGAGATTCACAGGTTCAAAGATGGGCAAAGATTTGATCTTGGCGGCGTTCAGCTAGAAGTTTTGCACACCCCCGGTCATACTCAAGGCCACTGTTGCTTTATTATTGAATGGGCTGACGATACCGTAAAAGGTGGCAAGCGAAAATTTGTTGTCCTCGGGGACATCGAACTCACAGGCTTTGGACCCTATTATGGCGATGCCTGGTCAAGTCTTGAAGAATTTGAATCGAGTCTTGAAAGGATAAAGCACGTCGATGCTGAATTGTGGCTGACGTTTCATCACAAGGGGCTGATCGAATCGCGACCCGAGTTCCTGACAATACTTGAAGCATTCAGCGGTATGATCGGCTTTAGAGAAAATAACCTGCTTGAATACCTGGCAGAACCGCGAACGATCGAAGAGATCGTTGAGCATCGCTTTGTATTCAGACCCGGTACGGGGGGTATCCTTGCCGACGGGGTTGAAAAAAGAAGTATGCTGATGCATCTGGACAGGTTGGAACAACGAGGCCAGGTGGAACAAATAAAAGAGCAATATAAAAGAGTTTAAACAGGACTATGGAAGATATCGCAACAATTGGTGAGGATATAAAACTCCTTGAGGGAATCAGGACAACACGAGGTATCAGACGACTCAAGCCTGATCCTGTACCGGTGGAACTTATCAGAAAGGTCTGTGAAGCAGGCACCTTTGCACCGAGCGGCGGCAACAGACAACCGTGGTTTTTTATCGCGGTTATGGATAAAGAGAAGCGGGCGTTTGTGGCGGAGCGATATCGGAAAACATTTTTCAATTATATCCAACCTGCGGCTGAAGCTGCTGAACATCCTGACTATCCCGAGGCCAAACGCCGAAATATGAAGGCGGCGATGTATCTTGCTGAACATTTGCACGAGGCACCAGTGCACCTGTTTGTTGCGGGTTGGACAAGACGAGGCACTCAACAGAGTCAGGCGCTGTTTCCTGCCATTCAGAATATCCTGCTTGCCTGTCGCGCAGTTGGACTGGGGGCATCCCTGACGACTGCACATCGCGCTCATGCAGCGGAGATTGACAAGATGCTGGGATTGTCAGAAA
>CAZJRI010000089.1:0-14509 GCA_964548025.1 uncultured Pseudomonadales bacterium | reverse complement strand
GCTGATCCCGATTGGCTGGCCGAAAGGCAAGATAGGCAGGCCGACGAGAAGATCGATAGACGAGTGTTTTTTTGTTGATGAGTTTGAAGCTGATTCAGGCGAATAAATCAGACGAAACCAGGTGATTCGTCCCGCGGTTCATGATGGCCTGGTCTTGCACGTTGGGCGAGATCCGGTGCTATTGATCGGTATTTATAGAATCCATCATCAATGATGCGCTCAATTCGATTGCGGGTCATCAGGCAATGCAGATGGGCGATGCATTCGCCCAATGCCATGATAACCGTATACCCCTCCAGTTTCCTGGCAAACAGAAATGGCAATAAATCCATGGCAATCTGAGGTTCGATGCAATTCTCTTCCAGAATCAACATCCGGTCTTCATGATGATCAATTAACTGCTGGAGTCTTTCCTGTACACCGTAGAAAGGCATATTGTGAGCCGGTAAGACGAGAATATCGTTAGGTAGAATGGCTTTGAACTTCTCATGGGATTCGAGCCAGCCGACCATTGGGTTGGCGAATGGTTCTGTCGGATGCACGCTGACATTGGAAGTAATGACTGGCAGTATCTGGTCACCCGAGACCAATATTCGCAACTCCTGGCAATAAAGTGTGACATGTTCGGGCGAATGCCCTGTGCCTGTAATAACTTTCCAGTTGTTCTCTCCCAGTTTTAGTTCGTCGCCATCAGTCAGCCTGATAAACGAGCCCGGTAAGGGCAGATCATCGGGTTCAGGCGCAAAAGTACTTCGCGCTTCGCGCATACTTTCAAGAAATGATTGTTCAATCCCTGCTTTCAGAAAATACTCTGACATCTGCCAGCTTCCACCTTCGCTCATCATCGCGCCCATGGTCTTGCCCTGATAGTACTCCGAGAAACTCATATAAAGAGGGGCTTCGAAGTGTTCATACAGAAAACCGCTTTGCCCGGTATGGTCCGGGTGCATATGCGTACAGATGATTCGGGTAATGGGTTTGCCTTCCAGTTCGTTGGCAATTATCTCTTTCCAGACATTCCGGGTTTCCTCTCCGCGTATACCGGTGTCAACAACAGCCCAGCCATCGTCATCTTCGATCAGATAAAGATTGATGTGGTCAAGAGACATGGGTAACGGCATCCGAAGCCATTTAATGCCTGGTGCGACCTCCATGGTTGTGCCGCTAGCCGGACTGGTTTTATATGGGTAGGTCAGTACTAGCTCTTCGGATGTCGGTTGCTTTAGTGTCATAGATAAGCTGCAGAAAAAGGAAGACATGATACACGATCAAAACAGTCAACGCTTGACGGGTAAAAAAACCTTAATTTCTCTTCCGCCGTTTGTCATCACTTTAAAGCCGTTCATCATTCGCGTCTCCAATGGTCAGTTAAATATCACCGGTCAGAAGTACAGAGAGGAATTTGAACTGGTCGTAATCTAAATTGTGATGAGGCGCACATATTTCGAAATTAAATTTTTTGTGTTGCCAAAATCGTGAACTGGATTAGATTTTCAGCAGGGTAAACCTTGCACAATTGATCATGTTCAAATCGGACTTGATAGATGTATATGACCGCTAAAACAAAAGATTCAACCATTGAAACAGCTCGACTATCCGACAGTAGCAGGCATCGAGATATATCCACTGTTAAACGGGTAAAAGCCGCAGTTGACAAAAAGACCAGTTATCTTCTGGAGGGGTTGGTGATCAATGTCGCCGATGCCTTGTTTGAAGAGATGCATGGCATGGAAGAAAAAGAAACCCTTAGAAGTCATTTTAATATCACGCGGAGTTTAAAGACCCACTATGCTCCCTGCGTTGATGAGAATGCCATCCTTATGAATCTGTCGTGGGTAAACCTGATCAAGAAAAAGGATATCCTTTCTGTGCCTGAACCTGGTAGTGAAGTATCTGCAATGCTCAGAGCCTTCATCACCAAGAACTCGAATCACTATAAAGTGTTACTGGAAGAGATAAGGCTAAGGTTCAGTGATCTGACGCAGTCTGACCTGCGGTACCACCCGCTCTTACCTGATAATTTCTATCTCTGTTTTTGGCATTCTACAGAGCAACTCGGCCTTGAGTTTGAAGAAAGAAAACTGGTTCTTCCTCTGTTTAACCGTTTTGTAATGGATCGATTCGGTCAGATATTGTCAACTGCGAATCAGACTCTGATAGAGCAGGGTGTCAGTCAATTCGATCAGACAGCCTGATGATCTGATTCAACTGACATCAAACCAGTATTCATCTCCCTTTGTTTTAAAGTGCCCGGCCGTTGGTGTCGCAAAGTGGGTGCCGATCACCAGCACCTCCTTATCGCTGTAATCTGCCAGTAGTTTTTTTCTCGTATTGATTGCCTGCTCGGCGTCAAAATCGGCGCTGCTCGACCAGTCTATTTTTGCAATCTGGCAAGGGTGGTGAATGCAATCGCCGGTGATCAGCGCATGACTGCCTTCAGATTCAATATGAACACTGATATGGCCTGGCGTATGACCAAGGGTCGGTTCCAGGTATACCTCATCGCATACCCTGTGATCGAGGTCTACCAGATCGACCAGCCCCGCATCGAAAACCGGCTTTACTGAATCCCCGATGACATCACCGTATTCAGTACCTTCCTGGTCTATCCAGTAGTTGAATTCTTTTTCTCCCATGAGATAACGTGCCTTCGGGAAAGTTGGCTGCCAGACGCCGTCTACGAGCATGGTATTCCAGCCGACGTGGTCAACGTGAAGGTGGGTGCATAAGACTGTATCGATATCATCCTGCCCGTATCCAGCTTTCTTCAGATCATCCAGGAAGGGTAACTGCAAGTTGCTCCAGTTTGGGATGCTTCTTTTCTTATCATTGCCGATACAGGTATCAACCATTATTGTCCTGTCAGGGGTTTCTACGATCAGGGCGTGGATACTCATAATCAGATTGCCTTCTTCATCAGCAAAATGTGGTTGCAGCCATTCAATAGGTTGAACCGCCTCCCTGGTTGCCTGGGGAAGAATAAAACGGCTTCCACCCTTTACCTCCATTTCAATAACGCGAGTGATTTTGACCTTTCCTATTTGCCACTGGTTCATATTGAGTATTCCCTGTTGGATGTGCTGACTACCGGTCATCATGCCTATACCGGGTGAAGACCTCAATATGGGATACGACCTGGGAACTCTGTACTAGACGCTGTAGGTTCTTTATAGGGAGCCGCGCTAGGCACTTTACAAGAACCGCTGTGGGCACTTTACAAGAACCGCTGTGGGCACTTTCCCATAAAATTAGGGTAGTATCTGTGGTTGATTAATGACGTGGATAAAAGCAGTGGACAATCAGGATTTGGATGAGATCAGGCAGGCGGTAAGACAATTGTGCCGTCAATACAGTGAAGATTACTGGCTGGAATTGGACAGGGAAAGAAACTATCCGACTGACTTTGTTAAAGAGCTGACCACCTCTGGATTTCTCACAGTGCTCATCCCCGAAGAATATGGTGGTGCAGGGCTGGGTGTTCGTGAGGCTTCAGCCGTTATGGAGGAGGTCTGTCGATCCGGTGCACATGCAGGTGCCTGTCATGCCCAGATGTATGTGATGGGCTCGGTATTAAGACACGGCAGCGAGGCCCAGAAGAAGACCTACCTGCCAAAGATTGCAGCAGGAGAATTGCGACTGCAAAGTTTTGGTGTCACCGAGCCGACAACCGGCACTGATACCACAAGTCTTAAAACCGTCGCCCGCAGGGATGGTGACGACTACGTAATCAACGGCCAGAAAGTCTGGATCAGCAGAATTGAACATTCTGATCTGATGGTACTGCTGGCCAGAACTACCCCCAAAGCCGAGGTGAAGAAAAAGACCGATGGGCTTTCAGCATTCCTGATTGATGTTCAAAAAGCCAAGAACAAAGGTTTAACCATTCAGCCCATCGAGTCGATGATCAATCATCATTCCTGCGAGCTGTTCTTCGATGATCTGCGTGTTCCCTCAGACAATCTGCTCGGGGAAGAAAACAAGGGGTTCAAAGTTATTCTCGACGGCATGAATGCTGAACGAATACTCATAGGTGCGGAATGTATTGGTGACGGTCGTTACTTCATTGATAAAGCCAGTGAATATGCAACCTCAAGAATCGTATTTGATCGACCCATCGGACAGAACCAGGGCGTTCAATTCCCCATCGCGCGTTGTTATGCTGAGATTGAAGCGGCATCTCTGATGGTTGAGAAAGCGGCGAATATGTTCGATGCCGGTCAGCCATGTGGTGCTGAAGCCAATATGGCCAAAATGCTGGCATCTGAGGCATCCTGGCGGGCAGGGGACGTTTGCATGCAGACCCACGGTGGATTTGCCTTTGCCAAGGAATATCACATCGAAAGAAAATTCAGGGAAACCCGGCTCTACCAGATTGCGCCAATTTCAACCAATCTGATTCTGAGCTTTATTGGCGAGCATGTGCTTAAAATGCCCAGGTCATTTTGAACTTGTCGAATAGCGAACCGGGATATCGATCAATAATCGTATGGGTAGTTTTCTTGAGAAGCCGTATCAAACAACCCCAAATGCAATCATCGCATCTGCCACCTTGACGAATCCTGCAATATTGGCACCCTTAACATAGTCCACTGTGCCATCCGGTTTAGTCCCATATTCAAGACACCGATCGTGTATGCCTTTCATGATGCCTCGCAGTTGATCCTGAAGCTGATCCTCCGACCAACTCAGGCGGGCGGAATTCTGACTCATTTCCAATCCTGAGATTGCAACACCCCCGGCGTTTGAAGCCTTACCTGGCGCATAACAGATGCCCGCTTCCTTGAAAATTCTGATGCCATCCAGATTCGTTGGCATATTGGCACCTTCAGCGATACCGATGCAGCCATTGCGGATAAGTGATTCAGCATCAGAACCAATGATCTCATTCTGGGTGGCACAGGGCAGGGCCAGATCACAGGGTACAGACCAGGGTCTTTGACCTTCATGGTAGGTTGCATGCTTGAATTCGTTTACGTACTCCGCCAGCGAACCACGCCTCACGGTCTTCAGTTCTTTCACCCAGTCCAGTTTTTCCTGGGTGATACCATCCGGATCATGAATGAAGCCCTGTGAGTCGGACATGGTCAGGACTTTTCCACCCAGGTGCAGCACTTTTTCGGCGGCATGCGTAGCCACGTTACCAGCACCTGAAATGGTCGCGGTCTTACTCTCAATGGACGAACCCGCATGATTCAGCATATCTTCCAGAAAGTAGACTGCACCGTACCCTGTTGCTTCCGTTCTAACCAGGCTGCCACCAAATTCCAGACCCTTGCCGGTCAGGATGCCGGTAAATTTATTGGTTATGCGTTTATATTGCCCGAACATATATCCGATCTCACGAGCACCGACTCCAATGTCACCAGCAGGTACATCAGTATCCTCGCCGACATGGCGATAAAGTTCTGTCATAAATGACTGACAAAAACGCATGACTTCATGGTCTGACTTGCCTTTTGGATTGAAGTTGGACCCCCCCTTGCCACCGCCCATGGGTAAACCTGTCAGGCTGTTCTTGAACGTTTGTTCAAACGCGAGAAATTTGAGCACGCTTTCGGTTACGCTTGGATGAAACCGGATACCTCCCTTATAAGGTCCGATTGAGTTGTTGTTCTGCACACGCCAGCCCCGTTGAACCCGGATGTTGCCATTGTCATCCTCCCAGCAGACCCTGAAGCTGACGACCCTGTCAGGTTCCGTGATCCGCCTTAGTATCTGGTACTCATGGTAGATTTCCTTGTCATCGATAAACTCGAAGATATCCTCGGCAGCTTCTCTTACAGCCTGGATAAATTCTGTCTGATGCGGATTGCGGCGTTCAACACCGGCCATGAACTGTTCAAGATCGACATGGTCTGATACTGCCATGATATTCCTCCGTTAGGTGGTGTCGAATCTGCACATATTCTACCCGTTCAGTCGACTGGTTTGCTTCCACTTCGGTGCGCTATCAGCGCCTGTTTGTCCAGTTGAGGCAGGTCATCCGTGATGTTTGACCAGTCCGGGATTAATTCTACAAAAATATGCTTGTCCGGTTGAATGCCAATCGGATCGTCAAATAATCCGGCCGCTATTTCAAACCAGCTACCCTCCGGGTTTGGATTCGGCACGGGTGATCCGCAATTCGAACAGAAATAGGATTGGTAGGCTGGTGGCTGTTCGACGATGGGTGCTGTATAGGTCTTCACTAAATCGCTACCTGACAACATTGTAAAGTCGGCGGTTTTAACGCCCACGGCAGCCATGTTTTCTGAACCTGAAACCTTACGGCAGCGATTGCAGTGGCAGATCTCGAAGGGGCCACTCACCCGGTCGACCTCGAAGGTTATTGAGCCACACAAACAACTGCCTCTGATTACCATTAGAAATTCTCCTCTCCTCTTTCCCGGTTTTTGTCAGGGAAATCCCGATAGAGCGCGAATTGCACATTGTTAACTTTGGAATTTACTGCGAAATGGAATGATTCAACGGGTCCACTTCTAGTCGAAACGTTCTTGAATGCATCATCGAGTTGAGCCAGATCCCTGAATTCCAGTTGGAGGTGAAAGTCGCCCAGCCCCGGGAGGCCCAATCCTAATTTGCGGCGGGTTATGCGGTAGGCTTCAAGTTCACCCGATTGCTTCAGGTGGTCGAGGTATTCGCTTGCTGCATCTGCGAATTCTATATCGCCAATTCCCTCTTTTAGATCGCACCAAATATGATAGATATCGATGACGAATTCCTGAATCTCAAGGTTGGAAAAACAGCTTCAGTGAAACGTTCCTGAATTGCAAGAAGATTGCGCTCAATAGGCATCACTTCTATGATTGACCGACTTCGACTGACAAGAATAACCCTTGAGGAATCGTAACTTGAATACTGAACTTCCAGCTTTTGAAGAACTCATGTCGCTGAGGCAGTTAGGCAAATCGGTCGACTCCATAGAAACTGTTGGTCAGGACCCGATACTACCCAGTCGCTTCAGATTGGGTGAGACCGCCGCGGCCGTGCATCTCGCGATTGGGGTTGCAGTAAATGACCTGTGGGAATTGCGTACAGGCAGGCGTCAGGATCTGGGTATTGACGTTCTTCACGGCGCAGCAACCCTTAAAAGTTACGAATACTTCACTGAGAAAAGAGCATCTGGTGAAGCTGCCTGGGCTCAGCGCAACCGGCTGGCAGGCATCTCCTGGCCCCATCCGACTAAAGATGGCAGGTACTTCCTGCCGCACATGGGATTACCTCATCTTGGCGAGCGGATACTCAAAATATTGAAGTGCGAATATGAGCTCGAAGCGGTACAACGGGCAGTATTGAAGTGGAATGCGCTCGATCTTGAAGATGCTATTGCCGAAGCAAGAGCCTGCGGAGCCATGGTTCGTAGCGAGCAGGAGTGGCTGGCACACCCCCATGGAAAACTGTTATCAGAACAACCGGTAATAGAAATAACAAAAATAGCAGATAGTGAACCTGAACCGATTCCGGCTTCTGTTAACAAGGATGGGCTAAGACCGCTAAGCGGATACAAGGTCCTGGACCTGACCCGGATTCTGGCCGGACCTACCTGCGCCAGAACCCTGGCTGAACACGGCGCTGACGTTCTGATGGTGACAGCCGAACATCTTCCACAGGCGGAGCGATTCGTACAGGATACAAGTCATGGTAAACGCAGTTGCTTTCTTGATCTCAGAAAGACTGATGAACATGAAAAGCTCCTCTCTCTCCTACAAAACGCTGATGTATTTTCTCAGGGATATCGGCCGGGAATAATGGACAAACTGGGTTTGTCTCCCGAGCAGGCTGCTGAGATACGACCCGGCGTTATTTATACCTCGATGAATTGTTATGGATACCAGGGCCCCTTCAAGGAAAGGGCAGGCTGGGAACAACTTGCCCAGACTGTTACGGGTATTGCAGATGAACACGGGGGTGATAGACCAAGGCTCTTACCTGCTGCTGCTTGCGATTATACAACAGGGTACCTTGCCGCCTATGGCACATTGCTTGCCATGGGATTAAGAGCAAGGCACGGTGGTTCCTATCATGTCCGGGCTTCTTTATGCCAGTCGGGTATGTTTCTGCTCAGGCAACCGCGGGTTAATCTTACGGATGATGCAATTAACATAGACAGTGCTCAGCTAGAAGACGTACTTGAAGAAAAAGACACTGGCTATGGACCAATTGGCTTTCTTGGCCCGGTGCTCAGGATGTCCGAAACCAAACCCTGCTGGCCTCTGCCGTCTCCGATACTCGGGTCAAATGAAGCGAACTGGCAGGAGCGATAGATAATCAGGAACATCCTGTTGCTGCCTAAAGGTGCCAGCGAACCCGGAGTAGCCCTGCGACAAGACATGAGATGATGATCAGTACGGCAAATACACTTGATGCAGCCGTCATTGAACTCACCTCGGCGATGCTGCCGAAAACCAGGAACCAGACGATGGCTCCAACATTGTCACCCAGGCTGGCAATGGACGTTACCGTTGCCCTTGAAGTGCCTTCGATCTTTTGTTGAAGTAGTCCGGCTAATAGGGTACTGGCAAGGCCAAAGATAAAAAAGAACAAACCGATTGCCAGGGGATTGGCCCAGGCTGGTAACCAGTAAATTGAGAACAGAAAGCAGGTGCCGACAATCATCAGGCGGAGTAGCTGTCCCAGCGAAATGCCGCTGAATCTATTTGCAAAGAACTCACCGGAAGACTGTGCAAGGTAGATTGGTGCAGCCAGGTAAGCAACAACTGCGAGTGAGAAACCCCTTTCAGACAGTACCGGCGGTACGAATTCATCGAATACGCCGTGTGCGGTCAGTAGAAAAGCCGTCGATAGTATGATGAAAAGGATAGCTTTGTTGACAAAGGCTTCTCTCATACCCGCTTTCAGATGTTGCAGATAGCGTTGGTCAGCGATTGATTCTCTCTTTTCGACATCGGAAACAAATACAATGAATGGCAGCGTTGCAACTATGGGAATGATCATGCTCACAATGAGTACAAAATCGTAGCCATTAACGATCAACAAACCGCCAAGAAGCTCACCCGCGACTACCGAAAGGGTCGCCACGGCGCGAATCCGGCCAAAGTGAAAAGTAAATCGGAGACTTTCGTTCCATTCTGTCAACAGGTCGTGCAATAGCGCCTCAAATGCACCGGAGCGTATGCTTGAGCCAAAGCCCCAGGCAATGAATCCCAGGGCATAACCGGGGAAATCCTGCCACAGGTACCAGATAAAGAATCCGAGTGATTTAAACAAGGCACTGGCAACCACCATCCACTTCCTGGAGTAGGTATCTGCCCAGGCGCCTGAAGGTACCTCTGTGAAAAGACCAACCGCCGCCCAGATAACGAACAGGATAGATAATTCCAGGGACGATATTCCATGCTCGGTGAACATGATGGCATACAGGGGATACATCGGAATGAGCTGCCTGAGTCCACCGGTCACATAGAAAGCGGCCAGCGTTGAATTTTTATTATCAGTGCTCATCGGCAGTGAGTTTGATAGAGTTCGCTTGTTTTTTTTTATTGGAGATCAGGATGCCTGACAATCTACCGGAGGACCTCGTAAAAGTACAATCCGCAATGTCGCGGTTTATAGCAGAACACCTGTCAGCAGGTGATGATGAACTGGAGGATAGCGATCTTCCGGAGCGACTCTCGGCTGTGCGCGAGGCCTCAAAGGAGGCTGGGTTTTTCTATAAGACACAACCGGAAGAATTCGGTGGCAACCCGGCAGGTACCCTTGAGCTTACGATGCTGCGGGAGATGCTAACCGAAGCAAATTCTCCTTTGAGCGGCGCTGTATTCGGACCGGGTCCCGGCATCCTGCATGCAACGGAAGGATTGTTAAGGAGTGACTATCTGGAACCCGTGATGCGGGGAGAAAAGCGCGGTGCTTTTGGTTTTACGGAACCAGATACAGCCACCCGGCCAACCTATGCTGTTATTGATGGTGATGATCTTGTGATAACAGGCCAAAAATCCTACGTCACCGGTGGGGCGACCGCAGACTTTGTCTCAATTCTGGTCAATGTTGAACACGCTGACGGAAGCAAAGCCGGTACCGCAATGGTGGTTGTCGACAGAGAAACAGAGGGTGTTGTACTCGAACGTCACTTTACCTCCCTTGAAGGTGGCGGACATGTTTCGATGAAGTTCGAAGGGGTGAGGGTGCCTCAAACACAAATGATAGGCAAACTGGGCGAAGGTATGCCAAGGGCGCTTGGTAATATTGGTAATGTCAGGTTGATGGTATCGGCTCAGGCAACCGGTATGTGCATGTATGTTCTCAAGTTTATCGAGGAACACCTTCGAGCCCCTCATAGGACAGGCACACCGCTGGGAGAGAAGGAAGGTGTCAGATTGAGATTTGCTGATATGCGTATTAATACCTTCGTTGCCAGAAGCACCCTCTACAGAACGGCGAGACTGGTAGACAGCGGTGTGAACACGGTAAACGAGACGATTGCAACCAAAGTCTTCTGCACAGAGACTGCTGGCAACGTTGTTGACTGGGGTGTGCAACTTGTCGGTGGGCAGGCACTCGTGGAAGGGCATCCGATGGAAAAACTTTATCGTCAAGTGAGATCATACCGATTAATAGAAGGTGCAAGTGATCTGCTCAGACTGAACCTGGCCAAGGGCAAGTTGGAGCTTGGGAAAGGGACTGTCTGATACAAAAGACCCGGCGATAGAGATGAACTGGGTGAGCGGCGAGTAGGGCCTGGTGATAAACTACCTGACCCTGCTCGAATAGGCCAGACTCAGGATTACAACTAGTCAGTCCTCTCACATCGCCAGCCACCGTTTTCAAGTCGACTGACCAACAGTTCAGCCTTTTCCTTGCAGAATCCTCTGGTTGTCTCGGCACGCCAGGGATATTCGATTATTTTTTGATCAGGTTTGCTGTATCTGACCTGGCAGGGCAGTTCCTCACCCTCTTCATGAACCACCGCTATCTTTCGGGTTGCAGAACCGTCTGTGCAGCTATACTCGTGTGCCATGGAAAACTGGCTCAGTATCAATCCAAATATAAAAACAGCAAATTTCTTCATATAAAAACCTGTTTAACTAAGGACGATAAGTAAACGATGTGGGTCCTGGTTGAAGTGTTTTTACGGCAAGATTTGCCCAGCGGCAGAGATTCTGTCTCGTCTCTCTTGGGTCAATAATCTCTTCAATTTCAAAATACTCGGCTGACCGATAGGGTGATCTTACACGATTTAGCCTCGCTTTAATGTCAGCAAGATGTGAGTCGAAATCCTCTGCTTCTGCCAACTCTGCCTTGTACGCCACTTCAATACCACCTTCGATTGGCAATGAACCCCAGTCCCCGGAAGGCCAGGCAAAGCGGAAGTGCTGGCTACCTGGTTTTTTATTGGCAGCGCCCGCGACGCCAAAAGCCTTGCGAATAACCACGCTGCAGAATGGTACGGTTGCCTGGCCCAGTGCAGCAAGTGCTGTTGAACCCCACCGAATGGTGGCGTCTTCTTCGGATTGTTTGCCAATCAGAAAGCCCGGGCAATCGACGAGGTGGATCAGGGGCAGATGAAATGTCGAGGCCAGATCACAGTGACGAATCAGCTTTTTGCATGAATCTGCTGTCCAGGCACCGCCATAGACCATTGGATCCTCAGCGAATACAGCGACCGGGATGCCATCCATTCTTGCCAGACCACAGATGATAGATCTGCCCCACTTCCTGCCAATTTCAAAAAAAGAGCCATCATCGACGACCGAAGAGATAATAGGTCTCATTTTGTAGACTTTACGTGGATCCTTGGGAATGATCGAAATCAGACTCTCATCCTTGCGATCTACCGGATCGGCGTTCGGAATGACCGGTGGTAATTCATCGACGCTGGTGGGCAGATAGGAAAGAAACTGTTTTGCCATGGTGAATGCTTCTTCTTCAGAAGCCGCTTCATCATCGATTGCACCATTGCGAGTATGGATTTTGCTCGCACCCAGTTCTTCTTTGCTCACATCTCCAAGTTTTGCCCAGTCTACAAGGGCGGGACCTGCGATCATCATCTGTGCACTGTTTTTAACGATAACGGAATAGTGCGATGTGGATACCCTGGCAGCGCCAATTCCAGCTACTGAACCCAGTGCAAGAGATACCGAGGGAGCGACACCAAGATGACCGACTACGGTTTCCCATCCTGCGACTCCCGGAATATAGGTGCGTCCTGCTGTTTCAATTGTTTTTACCGAACCACCGCCGCCCATGCCATCAACGAGCCGGACATGGGGCAGCCTGAGTTCGAGAGCCAGACCTTCAGCTTGCTGTCGCTTGGCAGGAATGGAGGCATCTGCTGAACCACCGCGAACAGTGAAGTCGTCACCGGAAACAATCAATGGCCTGGCGTCTATCTCGGCCGTGCCGAATACGAAATTGGACGGGGTGAACGCTTCCAGATCACCTTCGTCACTGTAGCTCGCAACCCCGGCGAGTTTGCCGATCTCATGAAATGATTTCTCGTCGCATATTTTCGTTATTCGCTCACGAATGGTGTACTTGCCGAATTCATGTTGCCGGGCGACCTTGTCACTACCGCCCATTTCCTCCGACAAACCATTACGGTGTTCAAGTTCTTTGATTTCATCCTGCCAGCTCATAAATACTCCTCTGAATTGAGGTAAATCCTAAACCAGTTCACAGGGCAAACACAAAACGTCTTGAGGATTCTGATAGTATTCTCGTTTCGTATATCAGGGAGAGGTTGATGAAAGAATACCGTCAGCATAAATTCACCAGACCGGCAGGTGCTACTGAGATTTTGCTGGTTCGCCACGGAGAGAGCAGGGCTGCAGTTCCTGGTCAGCCTTTCCCGCTGGTTGATGGGCAAGGTGATCCTGAACTGGCTGAAACAGGTCGGGAACAGGCTGAAAGAGTTGGTGAGCGATTAAGAGATGAGCCGATCGATGCTATTTATGTCACCAGCTTGCGAAGAACTCATGAAACTGCGGCACCACTTGCAAAACATACCGGCATTGAGCCAATTATCGAACCGGATCTGAGGGAAGTTCATCTGGGAGAGTGGGAAGGCGGTATCTTTCGGATCAGGGCTTTTGAAAATGATCCTGTCTACCAGCAAATGCAACGTGAACAGAGATGGGATGCCATACCCGGTGCAGAATCCCATGGTGAATTAAGAACAAGGGTTTTTGGCGCGCTGACCAGGATTGCCGCCAATCACCCGGATGAACTTGTCGTGGCGGTGGTGCATGGTGGAATAGTCGGCCACATTCTGGCAGAAGCCACTGGTGCAACACCCTTTGCTTTTAACGGTTGTGACAACGGATCAATCAGTCATATTGTTCTGGTTGATGGCAACATAGCCGTGCGAAGATTTAATGATGCTGCACATCTGGTTGGCGTTGATTCCTCTTCCATGCCAACCTAGCGTTAGATAATCTGCCAGGGCGGCGATAAATACTCTGAACCAGGAAGCCTGATGGATCACTACCAAAAACTGCATAGTCACTTCAAAAAGCTCAGCGATCTTGGGCATGTAAAGGCGATCACGGGATGGGATGAAGCCGTCATGATGCCGACAGGTGGCGGTGATACAAGAGGCCAGGCTTTGTCGACCCTCAGTGTGATTATTCATGAGATGACCACGTCTTCTGCGGTGGGTGATCTCATCAATAATGCCGAATCTGAATCCCTTGATAAATGGCAGGCAGCCAACCTGAGGGAAATCAAACGGACCTATCAAAATGCGACATGCATTCCGGCTGATCTGGTAGAGCAACAGCAAAGAGCATGCTCAAAGAGCGAGCAGGCCTGGCGAAGTTATCGGGAGGCTAATGACTGGACTGCAATGCTGCCCTACCTCAAAGAGGTGATCACTCTCGCGCGGCGAGAAGCTGAAATCCGTTCTGATGTCAGCGGGCTGAATGGTTACGACGCACTGCTGGACATATACGAGCCTGGGGCTCGAAGCAGTCGGCTGGATGAAGTATTTGGAGATCTTAAGAGTTTTCTGCCAGGATTTGTCGATGAGGTCATCGAGAAGCAGAAGAGCGAATCAATTCTCCCTTTGAAGGGAGGATTCAGCATTGAGAAACAGCGTTCGCTGGGTCACAGCATCATGAAATCGTTGGGCTTCGACTTTGAGCATGGACGGCTTGATGTCAGTCACCATCCGTTTTGCGGAGGTGTGCCTGATGATGTGCGAATTACCACAAGATACCAACCGGATTCTTTTGTCTCTTCACTGATGGCTGTCATTCATGAAACCGGGCATGCAATGTACGAACAGGGATTGCCTGCAGCCTGGCGCGATCAGCCTGTTGGTGAAGCACTTAGCTCAGCCACTCACGAAAGCCAGTCTCTTTTGATGGAAATGCAGGCCTGTAGAACAAGGCAATTTCTCCAGCATATGACGCCCATCGCGCAAATGACTTTTCTGGGATCACATACCAATGATCCTGCCTGGAGTGTCGACAATCTCTATCGTCTATATACACGGGTAGAAAAGAGTTATATCAGGGTTGATGCAGATGAGGCGACGTATCCATTGCAC
>CAZJRI010000088.1:0-22220 GCA_964548025.1 uncultured Pseudomonadales bacterium | reverse complement strand
CCGGTCATGGCGACGGTATGATTGTCCAGTAATACTATGGTGATATTTGCCTTGTTATAAACAGCATCAATAAGGGGTGGTATGCCTGCATGCAGAAACGTTGAATCACCAATCGTCGCAACGATGGGTTTCGTTTCAGTCCCTGCCTTCCACATACCTATCGCATTGGCAATACTTGAACCCATGGCAACCGTGGTATCGATTGACTTGAGGGGTTCAATGGCAGCCAATGTATAACAACCAATGTCACCCGCCACGCGTGCATTGGTTGCCCGAATCGCCATATAGCCTGATGTATGTGGACATCCGGCACAGAGCACTGGTGGTCTTGCGAGGGCGTCGGTCACGGCCAGTTCTATTCGTTTCTTCTTGGGCAGAATGCCTGCCTTCTCCAAACCCTGCTGGATCGAATCCGGTGAAAACTCTCCCGTTCGCGGGAATAATGATTTACCTTCCACCTCGACACCCAGTCGCCTGATGGCATTCTCAATCACGGGTTCAAGTTCTTCAACGACGATGACACGATCAACACTGTCGCAGAATTTCTTCAGCAGTTCATCTGAAAGCGGCCAGGTCACCCCGAGTTTCAGCACATTGGCTGCAGGCGCAATTTCCTTCACATAGCTATAACAGACACCCGAGGTAATAATGCAGTAGTCTGCGCTCCCCTTCTCGATTCGGTTTAACTCATCGTTGGTGAATCGTTCGATCAGATCACTTTCACGCTTAAGCAGATGAGGATGTCGCTGGCGAGCATGCGCAGGGATCATGACATTCTTTGCCGGATCTTCATTGAAGGGTAGCGGTTCGATTTCGTTGCGATCACTCAGCTTTACCTGGCTGCGGGTATGCGACAGGCGGGTCGTGCTGCGGACGATAACCGGCGTATCGTATTGTTCGCTAAGATCGAAAGCGAGTTTGGTGAATTCGAGTGCTTCCTGGGCATCTGAGGGTTCAAGTACCGGCACCATCGCCAGTTGGGCAATCAGGCGGGTATCCTGTTCATTCTGGGAACTGTGAATACCCGGGTCATCACAAACGGCAAGCACCAGACCGGCGTTCACTCCGATATACGTCATCGACATTAAAGGGTCGAGTGCCACATTGAGACCAACATGTTTCATCGAAGTAAAAGACCGTACGCCCGCAAACGATCCTCCCATGACGATATCCATCGCCACTTTTTCATTGGTTGCCCATTCTGCACGGATATCGCTTTCGGGGAATTCAGCAATGCTCTCAAGAATCTCGGTACTCGGTGTGCCCGGATAGGCAGATGCGACCCTGGCACCGGCTTCCCAGACGCCCCTTGCGATGGCTTCATTACCCATCAGTGCAGGCAATGGTTCAGTCGCCACCTGCTCTTGTGGCGAAGCATCTGGCGCTTCGGTTTGTGTTGATTTCGTCTCGTTCATCGTGTCTCTGGTGATATTAATATTCCAGTATTCTCATTCAGAATACGAGAGTGTACTGCCTGTGGTCTTCTGTCAAATTCGAGCATTGACGAATGGTACAAATTTACTCGTTTCCTCAAGTAAATCAGCGTCATACCCGCGTTATCTTATCTCAGATCCTTAACTCTAACAGCCTTGCCTTCTGACCTTGGCACCGAACCCGGGCTGAGTACCACCGCCCGGCAGGTAACCCCGGTTCTGGATTTCAATTGATGAATTACTTCTTTCGAGATTGAGTCATATTCGCTCTCCGCTATGCCCGGTGCTGCTTCAACTTCAATCGTCAGGGTATCCATTACACCTTCACGACTTAAGACCAGTTGGTAGAGTGGCGCGATATTACTCACCGAGAGAAGTGCGGCTTCAGCCTGAGATGGATAGAGATTGACCCCTCGTATAATCAACATGTCATCATTGCGCCCAACGATTCGCATAATGCGCGCATGGGTCCGACCGCAATCACAAGGCGTGGTCTCTAGCCGCGTGATATCCCGGGTGCGGTATCTGATCATGGGCTGCGCCCATTTACCGAGTGTCGTGATAACGAGTTCACCGGTTTCACCTTCGGCAACTGGCTCCCCGGTCTCGGGATCTATGGTCTCAAATACAAAAGCATCCTCCCAGCCATGCAGCCCGTTTCTCGCTTCGCTACACTCAACCGCGACACCAGGGCCCATAATCTCGGAAAGGCCATAAATATCGACAGCTCGAAGGCCCAGTCTTTCATCCAGTTCACCGCGCATTTCTTCACTCCAGGGTTCGGCACCGAAGCCGCCAACTGCCAGGGGCAGTTGCTTGATATCTATTCCCTCTTTTTCAGCCACCTCGGCAATATTGAGCGCATAGGAAGGGGTGGCGCATAGCACCCGCGCACCAAAATCTTTCAGCAGAACGATCTGTCTTTCGGTCTGTCCGCCTGAGACAGGTACAACAGAACAACCCAGCCGCTCGGCGCCCTGGTGTGCACCCAATCCACCGGTGAATAATCCGTAGCCGTAGGCATTGTGAACAATATCACCCGGCCGTGCACCCAGGCAGGCTAATGTGCGGGCCATGAGGTCACTCCACAGATCCAGATCTTCCTTCGTATAGCCAACGACAGTGGGTTTGCCGGTGGTCCCGGAGGATGCGTGTATTCGCAGAATATCCTGTTGTGGCACGGCAAACATGTTGAACGGGTAGTTAGCCCGAAGATCATCCTTTACGGTGAAGGGGAATTTGCCTAGATCGTCAAGGGTCTTCAGATCATCCGGTGAGACCCCCGCACCTTCGAAAGCGTTTCGGTAATGAGGCACATTCTCGTAGGCGTGATTAATATTACGTTTTAGCTTCTCAAGCTGAATGGCTTTCAGGTTGTCCCGCGAGGCAGTTTCGATATCCGGCGCAAACTTGTAGTTATCCATAAATTTGACAGCTATGAATGAAAAGTAACCCTAGCGTAACTCGATCTCTCGGGTATATTCTGTGATCTGGGTCATCAGGAAGGCAGAAATACACCATGGGAAAGAAGATTGTGCTGATCGGCGCAGGTAGCGCGCAGTTTGGCTTCGGGACAATGGGTGATATTTTTCAGAGCGACGTGCTGAGAGACAGCGAAATAGTCCTGCTGGATATCAATCAGGAGGCATTGACGAGCGTCAAAGAGACCGGAGCACGGTTTATCGAAGACAACGAGCTTCCCTTCACGCTCACAGCTACAACCTCCAGGGCGGATGCACTGGCTGGTGCTGATTTTTGCATTGTTTCCATAGAGGTAGGCAACAGGTTCGAATTGTGGGAGCAGGACTGGCGAATCCCGCAACAATATGGGGTGCGTCAGGTCTATGGTGAAAACGGTGGGCCGGGGGGACTGTTCCATGCCCTTAGAATCGTCCCGCCTATTCTGGAGATATGCGCAGACATCGAGAAGGTCTGCCCTGATGCCTGGATCTTCAATTACAGCAATCCCATGAGCCGAATCTGCACGACCGTTAACCGCAAATTTCCTGATCTTAACTTTATCGGTTTGTGTCATGAGATTGCTTCGCTGAAGCGACATCTGCCGAAAATTCTCGACATACCGTGGGAGTCCATGTCAGTTCAGGCTGCCGGACTGAACCACTTCAGCGTGTTGACCTCTGCCAGGCATGCAGAGACAGGAGAAGATCTGTACCCGGCGATTATGTCGCAGGCACCCGCTTATTTTGATCGTATGCCAGGGTTGGTTGAACACAGATCTTCAGGTTCAGAAGCAGGCCCTGTTATGTGGGCTGAGCGGGGCGTATTCAAAGTAATGATGGACCAGTTCGGCGTATTTCCTATTACCACTGACAGTCACTTTGGCGAGTATATTCAATGGGCGCACGATGCAGCGGATCACCAGGGCATTCTGGATTTCTATGACAGGTACAAGAATTATCTTGCTCATGTTGAACCAAAAATTGAGATGAAACTTCGTGAAAGGGTTGTACCCATAATAGAAGGCATTATTGGTGACACCGGGTATGAAGAATCTGCGGTGAATATTCAAAATAATGGTTTGATTGACGACCTGCCTGACTGGCTGGTTGTTGAAGTACCGGCACAGGTTGACGCCGCGGGGATTCACGGTGTCAAACCGGTCCAGCTACCGAAAGCCTTTCTTGGATTGCTGCACAATCAGGTCGCGGTGCATGATATGACCGCCGAAGCGATCATTAGCGGGTCCCGGTCTGCAGTACTGGGTGCGTTGATGGTTGATCCTGTGGTGGATGTGCACAAGCCGCTTGAACAGATGGTTGAGACATTGCTTGACCTGCAGCGGGATCACCTTTCCTATATCGATTAGTCACTTCAGTTGAGGCAGGTCTTGCTTATTGGGGACAGGGGTGAACTTATGAAAGCAAACTATTCACCTGCCCATAGCTTAGTGATGGCCGTTTCAACTCTTCAAATGTACCTGACCCAAGGATCTCTTCACATGTCTGTGACAATGTTGCGAGCATTATCCTCATCATTCTTGGTCCAAAACTCAAACGTGCTACACCCAGATCTTCCATTTCCTGTACTGAAGAACTATTCTCTCCAACAATCAGGTTAAGCGGCAAGGGGATATTCTCAACCAGCCTCGTGATTCCAGGTTGATCCAGATCACCCAGGTCGGGCACAAAAATCCCATCTGCACCCGCTTCCGCATATTTGTTGGCCCGTTCAATTGCTTCGTTGATGTTTTCGCTGTGCGAACCCGTCATCAACAGCGCATCTGTTCTCATGTTGAGAAATACCGGGCAGTCCAATTCCGAGCAACGTTGTTTGACGGCAGTTATCCTTTCACTCATGACTGCTACCGGCAGCAACATGCCGTCTTTGGTATCTTCAAGATTCAATCCTACCGCACCTGATTGCACGAACTTTTCTATATTCCCGAGAATCTCTGTCGTCGTCGATCCGTATCCTGATTCAATATCGGCACTCACTGGAATATCTACCGCCCTGCTGATCATTTTAATAAATGCAAGATTCTCATCAGCGCTCATGCACTCTCCGTCCGGATAACCAAGCACCGATGAAATGGCAGCACTACTCGTACCGAGCGCCTTGAATCCCAGGCTTTGCAATAATCTGGCAGATACCGCATCCCAGACATTTCCCAGAAGGAGAATCTCACTGCCGTGGTGTAACTGCTTAAATTGTTCCGCGCGCTTTTCAGGAAATTTCAATGTTTTCACCAGATAGAAAATCGACGAGTTCTTCAAGGTTTTCGGTCAATCTGTCCTGATCCACCTCCGATACTTCGTTCATCAGTGATCCATAGAATTGATTGGCTTCCCTGTTTATGCGGCTGATTTGCTTTCTTCCTTCGCCTGTTAATCTGAGCTGGTGAGACCTGCCATCTGAGGGATCAGCTTTGCGGGATATGAGACCATTTTTCTCAAGAGCAAGAGCGGTCCTGCTAAGGGTGCTTTTATCGAGTCCAAGACTTATTGCCAGCTGCACGATACCCGCGCTTTTAAGTTCAGCTATCTCCAGCAGCAAGTGGCACTGGGCCATGGTCAGGGAATCGCAGCAACCCAGTTGCCGGTTCTGAATAAATACAAGTCGCTCCAGTTTTCTTAGCTGGGTTCTGAATTCTCTGATCTTCAAGCGGGTCCTTATAGTTGTAATATACAACTATATAGTAAAGCTCAACTAGTTGTGTATTGCAACTAGTCTCGATCGCTACAATAGCCGATCTTCCACCGGCATCAGGCAGGGAGTAATCCGCTGGGATTGATCAAGTTCATCCTGAAGAATATGAAACTGGAAAGAGCAGCCCGTGCACGGGCAAAGGAAGTACAATCGACGAGTAAAGTTTTCAATTCAGATCTGGAACAAGAAGGTCCCACTGCTTAAAATAGCTTTACGCCCATAGATAATATTCGTTAAAACCCTGTGACTACCCTGATTGACATTCCGGATTTCGATGTGGCGATGCCTGTTTTGTCCGCTTTCATCGTTAAATTAAACAGCAGAATAGGCCTGCGCGAAATCGACAGCGCCGACAGCGCCGAGCAGACGATAGATGCTTTCTTCACGGACGATCTGAAAAACAATCTTGAAACATCTGCACCAGGCTGGTCGCAGCTTCTTGACCACGATGGAACCAGAACCCTCTGCCACGTTGTAACTGCGCTGGCCTCACTACCGGACTATGAGGAATACAACGAGGCAGATACAAAGCAGAAAACGATCATTACCTGGGCACTTTTTTACCACGACATCGCAAAGCGATCTGCCAATCAGAGAGATACCTGTCATGCTTTTCGATCCGCGGTTGTAGCGGCAAATAACTTCTGCCGGGGTCATGCAGACCTGGCTGATTCCTTCAAAAACAAAGTTGATGCCTGGTCTGAAACCACGCTCAACGCAGCACAATCTGAACCCGATAACGACACAGCAACCAACAACGCAAATCTAATCGAAATCATTCAGCAGTTGGACCTGCTATTTGCCCCGCATTCAACAGCCAATCTGATTGTGAAAGTTATCCTCCTGCATCATTCAATCAACACGCTGCAGGACTGGCCCCAGGTAAATCCGCTGACAGACAATGAAATACTTCTGATATTTAACGCTGAATTGCTGCAACTGATGCGCCTCATGTTTCTGGCAGACAGCGATGGTTGGGAGTTATTTCACGCCGAGAGAAGTGTTGATTACCGATCCCAGATCAGAAGCGTTTTTGACCGGCTTGAGAGACTGATCACTTCTTAGAAACACCAATAAAAAAAGAACAGGACTCACTTGGTGCAGCTATCTTGATTACAGTGAGTTGGGCTGATGGCCATGTTTGCCGCGAACCTTGTACGCGGGCTTTGAAAAGGTTGCTCCAGGTAAAGCCAATTCAAAACTGAAAAAGTATCTCGAGCCCTTCGACGAATGAGGCGATGAGATAAATGCAGCAAAGGCATCAACAGGTACTGGCTTTTTACGAGGAGAAAAGGAATACTCAAAAGAGAATAATGGAGTCGTGGCTATTACGACCCAACTTTCCATGGGAGATGCAGATGCGCGAACACATCAACACAAAAACCCTTTCGAAAATACCATTTCTGGGATTATCCATTCTGGGAGTATCGATATTAGGTGTTATCGGGCTGGGTATGGCTGGCAGTGATGTCTTTGCAGAACCTGCGCTTTCCGACAAGTATTCCATGCAGGTCGACCCCGCTGCGCAAGAACGCCTGGGCGAAGAAACCTATAAAGAGGTCATGGCTTTTTTTCACAATGCCGAACTGGCTATTGAGAACAAAGACCTGGAATCGCTGATGGAACTCTATTCTGATAACTATACAGATGGAGAACACGACAGGGAGTCTGCAAGACAGATCTGGAGCAGAATATTCGATACCTTTAATACCATGGCGACCCATCATAATATGAAGCTGGTGAGCGTTACCGACAAGAAGAACGTGGTGATTTTTCGCTGTAGCGGGCTGCTTCTGGGTGTACCGGATCTTAAAAGGGGATCAGTCACCATCGACAACTGGAATCAACAGGATCACGTACTAGCGCTGGAGGGCGGAAAATGGAAGCTGCTGGGCACCTATGGCAGCGAGCGCAAGAGACTGTGGTTCGACAAGCCCATGCATCCTCTTTTTTAGCTAACCTCCACGATTCCGGGGCTTGCAAGCGGTCTGAATCCACCAAATTTTGAGCAATAAACTGCCTGAAACAGTCAAAACTCCCTGCCTCGCACGTAAATGCCAGAAAATTGATGTGTGACAAAGAATATTGTCGCTAAAACGGGTAAAAATCTTCTACAGCACACAACTCTGAATCCGGTACTAAATGACCACTTTGAGATCGTTTCTTAAAACCGCGTCGACAACCTTTTTCGATGACTTTCAATAAAACAGCGTGCTGATTGCGGAGCAATAATGAGTCTGAAGCTACCTGGACCTATGTCCGGGGCAACTGACAACAACAGAGGACCTACTGGCGGAACCGGCAGGCTGCAAGTTCGCACAATGATAAGCCCGGTACTACTTCTGGCTGTCTGTCTTCTGTCAGCTTTAAACAGCGCCGCAGATGAGCTGTCCATCGGCCGGATGCAGGTCGCAATCTGGCCCGAATACGACGATCAGACGGTACTGGCAATATACGAAGGCAGATTTGAAGATGTCAGCCGGTTTCCAATCAAGACAAGTTTCCCGGTACCCAAAGGTTCGATAATCAACGACGCCTGCAGTCTCTCGCATGAGGGGCAACACTTCTGCCAACTCTATACAATCAATGAGACGCCGGATTTCGACGAGGTGCAGGTTTACCTTCCCTATCCGAATTTCTACTTAAGCTTCCACTATGCCGCCTTCGATATTGCGAATGAGAAACGCGAATTCAGTCACCGGATCAGATCAAATCATCTGGTACAAAGGCTGGACGTTGATATTCAGCAACCACTCAGATCAGAAGCGTTCAACCTGTCTCCCAATGATGGCGAACTGAAGGTATTCAACAACGAGAATCACTATTTCTTTGGCTATGATGATATAGAGCAGGGAGATTCAAAAACTTTTGATATCAGCTACGTCAAACATGACAACAAGCCCTCGGTTGATATCAAGTACTCGCGAATGACGGGGCCAAAAGTATTCAGTTCACCTTATGAGACCCAGAGAAATATCCGAATGATCATGTATGTTGCATTTGGTACCGGCATTGTTGGTCTGTTCTCGCTGGTGCTCTGGTTACTGCGCGGAAGACTGAAGAAGTCAGCCGCCGGTGTCGCAGCAGACAATGCCTCCTATACATCGGTTCAGCATGACGAGGTGAGAGACCTATGACCCGTCTATTGCTGATCGCTGCTACTTCGGTGCTTCTACTCGCTAATGCAGGTACTGCCAGTGCACTCACGGTCGCGGAGGTTGCAAAGGATCTCGCCTGTCCTTGCCAGTGCCCCCTGATTCTTCAGGATTGCAATATGTCCTGCGGTATCACCTGGAAGAAAGAGATCGGAGAACTGATCAAAAAGGGTATGACGAAGCAGGAGATCATGGACTACTTTATTTCGTCATACGGTGAGAGTGCCCGCTTAAATACCAGTCAGAAATTGGATGGCAAAATCTACCAGTACACCAGAAGCTTTGACACGATGGATTGGACAATTCTCTGGTCAGCCGTTGTGAGCTGGATGTTGATTCTGTTCATTGGGATTTTCATTGCCGTCAGAAGGTTCTTTCCTTCGGCTGACGCTCTGCCGTCCGGGGACAGCCATTGAGATTGTACGCGATCTCTGCCTGTATCTTCCTGGCGCTGGTTGGCCTGGTATCAGCCATTGGCTTTTTTATTCTGGTTGAACCCGGTACCAATGGCAGGCTCGCCTACCTTACATCTGCAGGCAAAATTTTTCTCTACAAACACGCTGTCATCGACGAGTTGTCAGACCGGGACGCGCAGATTCTCTATCGGTCGAACTGCACCCGAAAGTGTCATAGTACTGATGTGATAGAAACGAAACCGCGAACAGCGGTAGAGTGGGAATGGATAGTCGCCCGCATGAACTCACCTGAAAGAGCTGATATGAGTCAATCAGCGGCGAGAGGAATCACGGAATACCTGCAGCGTCATTTCCTCAGTAATGTGCCCACCATTCTGCCGGAGCGTACCATGCGCTTTCTCAGGCGGAATTTATGGAAGTCAGATTTTGGGGTCGATGATATCTACTTTGATCTCATCTACATTCCAACAATGCATACGGCCCTGATGCCTTATCTGGTTGCCGGTCGAACCATTAATGTGAATTCAGGCTCACAAGAATCCGCTGGCCTGAACTTTGTCCTCTACATCAATACCCACCAGGGCACTGTCCCGCCCTGGGATCTCACTGATATCACAACGATTCGCGACGGTAATGGCGGCGTCTGGCATGCAGACAACTGGCAGCTCATTTACGAGGACGGACAGAATCACCATAGACAGGGGGTGCTCTCCTTCCCGTCGATTGACACCAAGAACATTGCCAATATCGAGATCGAAATCGATCCGCCCGGCATGAGAAAGCGAATTTTTATCTGGAATCTCCCAATCCCTGACTTTGTTCCCGAACAGAAGGATCAAGCTGATGCTTAACAAACGAACGATCATCCTATCTCTGGTCATGTGTATATCGATGTTGCTAATCAACGGCTGCAGTGAAGATGTATCTGATATCAGCGTTGAAGCGCCTTCAGAAGTGGCACCTGATTTCGACCTGAATCTGCTCGAAGGTGGCAATTTCAAACTAAGCAATTACAAAGGCAAGCCCGTTGTCGTTAACTTCTTTGCCTCCTGGTGTGCACCCTGCGGTGCAGAAAGCCCCGTATTGGACAAGGTATACCGGGATTACCTGCCAAAGGGCGTATCCTTCGTTGGCGTGGCAGTTAATGATACTGAGTCAAAGGCGTTGAAGTTCATAGAGAAACATGGACTGACCTTCCCGGCCGGACTCGATAAAACCGGGGAGATCAAGGATGCCTTTGGTGTATATGGCATGCCAACCACCTATTTTATCAATGGTGACGGCATGATCAGCTATCTTCACCCCGGGGCTGTTACCGAGAGACTGATGCAACACGAAATCGACAAAATGCTGGTGTCGGGTGAAGTACATGAAACCTGAGCGGGTTCTTTCAACCGTCATCCTGTTGGCGGTTCTAACAATAACCGCCGGTTGCGAAGAAGCCGTTGAGGTAAAGGCATATATCGGAAAGCCTGCCCCGGCATTCACGCTGCAATCCACAAGTGGAGAAGCCCTTCAAATAGATGGCAAACCAGGTAATGCCAAGACGATTACCTTCATGTCGTCCTGGTGCCCATGCTCGAACGAATCGATTCCGCTTCTGAAAAAAATTCACGCTGAATACGCTGACGAAGATATTGATTTTCTAATGCTTGGGATTCAGGACCCCGAAAGCAAATTCAACCAATTTGTACTAGAGCATGATCTGCCGTTTCCGGCGGCTTACGACGATAATGATTTCATCGCTCGCACCTATGGTATTAACACACCACCAACAACCGTATTCATAGACAAGGAAGGGAAATTACAACGGGTTTTCTACGGTAATATCAAAGATATGGAAACCGATGTGTACAAGTGGGTCGAGGAACTTCTCTGATGGCTTTTAGCACCGCGCTATGGGGTGGATTCTCGTCTTTTTTTTCCATCTGGCAGGTCTGCATCCTTCAGATCAGTCCCTTTTTTATGCTCTATATTCTTGGCCTATACCTTGTAAGCGAAGAAAAGGGCAAGCAGTCTGCCGTGGTAAATATGCTCCTGCCTTCTATTACCTACACGCTCGGATTCAGCATCATCTATGCACTGCTCAGTGCGAGAGGCATTGATGCCGGGCGAATGCTTGTATCGAATATCAATAATCTAAGAATTGCAGCGGGGGTTTTCATCGGCATCATCAGCCTTCAGTTTATTCTGGCATTGAAGCTTGAGTCGTTCAGATCATTGCTGAAGCCTGTCTCTCTTGGTCTGTTTCCACCTTTACTCGGCGTCTCATTTGCCTTGATCTACTCTCCCTGTGTTACGCCGACCTATGCCAGCATATTACAGATTGCGGTACAGCCAGAAACTGCAAGGCAAGGGGCGACTCTTGCCTGGGGCTACGGTCTGGGTATGGGTTTGTCTTTCTCGATTGTCGGCATGCTGCTTGTCTACAGCATCCGAAACTTATCGCCTGATTACAAACCGATATTGCGGAATGTCAGCGGCGTTGTATTGGGCATTCTTGCCATCATGAATATCACGGGTGTCATGGTCTATTACAAGGCATTTTTCCTGGGTTTATTGGTGTAATCACCATGACAAGGAAGTCTGTCGGTACAAGAGCGCTCATATTTGGATTCGCTCTGATAGTTCTCGCCCTGACCAATATCCTCTTTTCTGTGCTGACCAATACCGAAACCGACCCTTTTTATCTGTTAATTACCATCGTGGGTCTTTGTCTGATGGTTTTTGGATACTGGCGAAGAAGGACCTTCAAAGAGCCCGCTGATTAATACAGTGCTACCAGGTTTGCTGAGGCTCAAACCAGTGCTCAACCATCCAGTGATTATCATCCAGCAGGGGAAGTTTCTCACGGTCTCTGAATTCATCAGGTGGAATCCCCATTCGCCTCCCCATATAGATGTTGTGGCAAGAATTACATCCCAACGTCGGTGACCGGTAGGATACAGCATAGATAGAGATGAAAAACACAAGCACTGTTGAGGTGACTACTGTGAACGCAAGAATTTTACTCACGGGACTCGGCAGCGACGACGGTTTTCTGTCCTCCAGCGGTTTACGCTTCAGAAAAAACGGCGCAATGGTCAGGCCCAGGAAGATGGTGATAGGTAGATACAATCCCAACACCGTTGCAATCCAGTTGTCGAAGTATAGAAATGGTGCATAAAAAACCAGGGCGTACCACTCTGCCGTGGGGACATATCTACCCTCAAGAGGCAATGGAATAATGTCCGGGTCCTCTGTGGGCATCGGTATGCCAACGGCCAAAACCGCAACCAGAACAACGACCGGTAATGTGACCAGTCCATGTCTTAGCAGATAAGTCGGTATACCGCCTTTTCTTATTCTCAGCGTGCCGAAAACATGAATATCGATCAGAATAACGCTGACAATCGGCAGCACCAGTATATGTACGACGAATGAACGGCTGAGGGTGAAAAATCCAAGTAGCCAGTGCTTGATTGGTTCACCTACAACCGGTAGTTCTCCCAGCAGATTAGGCACCATCTCGACAAACCAGTAGGCCTTCCATTCCCAGGGCAGTACAAACCCGGTAACCAGGATGGCGAGTATAAGAAGTACAGACAGCATACCTGTCAGCCACGAGATCCTCTTCCGGGGTCTTAGATAATCCTTTCTGAACAGACTCCTGAAGAAGTGAATGATTACCGCAGTGATGATGAAGAATGCCAGCCAGCGATGGGAATCTCTGACCCACCCGTGGGTAAACAATTCCTGGTAAAGATACTGCACACTCCCATAGGCTTCCGCCAGATTGGGCTTATAGAACATTGTGAGGAATATACCTGTCAGAACCTGGAGGAATAAAAGAATCAGCGCAACGCCGCCGAAGTAGTACCTCTGATGATATCTTTTCATGACTAGCCGCTATTTCTGTAAAGCGAATTGCCTGGCACCCTTACCCGCAACTACTTTGTATATGAGAGGAATCTGTTGGGACGTACCCTGCTCTGTGAATGCCAACTTTCCCGTGACGCCATCGTTAACTTTCGACTCAAGCAAAGCATCCCGAACAACGGAGCTATGTCTTGAACCGGAAGTAGAGATCGCATTCGCCACAAGCATAACCGCATCAAAGGAGAGCGCAGCGAATCGGTCCGGGGTGTTTTCATTGCGTTTCTCGTAGCCTGAAATAAAGTCCAGTGTCTGGTTCAGACTCCTATTCGGATAGGTTGCATAGACAAGTGAACCCAGAGCCGCATCTCCAGCCTTGTTGAGAAATTCATCCGAGAAAAGATCCTCACCACCAATCAAGGGCAAGGCGATATCATTCTGACGAAGTGATTTCAGCAGTTGGGCTGCTTCGTTAATATTGCCGGTGAAGATCACCGCATCCAGGGCATCTGCCCGATCTACAATCCCCGTAATCACCGCGTCGATATTATGCTGACCGGTGAAAGTATCGTAAGTATCAACTTCGAGAATGAGTTTTCCATCGTGCCTGTCCAACGCTTTCTTGAATGAAGATGAGATATCAAGTGAATAGTCGTAATCTGAAACTGTAACCAGGGCAAATCGTTTCAATCCCGAATTCTTCAGACTGTATTCAATCATATGATCTGCAGCAGAATCGTCACCCAGGGACAACTGGAAGGTATAGTCTCCACTCCTTGAGATATTTCGTCTTGAACCTACTGATATCAAAATCGTATCGCTGTCGTTGGTTAAGTGGGTAGGCCCGAAGGTTGCCCATCCTGTTGGTGCTGACAGGATTGCAATGCTCTTCTTGTGGATCAGATACTTAACAATCTCGCTCGTTTGACCCGCATCACTCTGATTGTCGTAATGCAGGAGTTGCAGTTCCTGCCCATTGATACCGCCATCATTGTTTATCGTATCGACTGCAAGCTCCGCACCCAGATAGACCGCTTCGCCGTATTCTGCTTCCGGTCCCGTTTCAGGGCCGACGATGCCAATCAGCAATTCCCGTTCAGATTCACCGACCGGTATCTCATTTGATTGGTTGATTTCGATTGGTTCGCCCGGCTCAACTATCGCGGACTGAGGCAGATTGGACTCTCCCTTTGCGGCTTCAGAACCCCGTGAGTCTTCTCTGTTGCATCCGGAAATCACCAGGCTGACCAGCGCAATTAAGGTGATCTGGGATCGTAAATTCAACATTCCCAATTATGATGAAGATTCCTGCCAATTGTCTTTGACAGAGAGCAAGTAATTTACAAGATCTTCGGTTACCACCAGCATTTCTTCGCTCCGGTTGGTAAGTGCGAAGTACCCACGCCTGACCCTGTCTTTGTCTCCAACTATCAAAACGTAGGGATCTTCTCTCTGCTCATCATAGATGGTGAGATGGATTCTCGGAGAAGCCAATCCATTTACCTCTCTGTTTTCTGGCACTTCTCCCAGAAAAGCCTGGATCTCGGTCTCCTTGATCATATAGAGGCCTTCCAGCACATTTTCCATTGATGCATTCGCCCTGGCTGGTTCAATCAGATTCCAACGACCATTGTCATGTTCAACGACCACGCGAGGCTGATCACGTCGGGTCATCTCAAATCTTTTAAGCTTTACAGGATCAAAACTCAGCAGAGATTTGTCTCGCAGATCATAGACCTCTTTATTTGCTTCGGCCTTGATATCGGAATGAATACGATAAACCTTCGGGTCATCCGACAGCATGGCATAGGCTATATTGTGAGTCGGACCCACTCCACCGAACAGAATTCTGTGTTCTTTGCCGGACACCGTAAATGCCATTTCAAGCTCCGGTGACTCAAGACCGAGTTCTCGCAATTTATTCGCATCAACTTCTTCGAATAAGGTGCGATCCTTTCTCGCAAGCACCACGTTGGTTAATACAGAATCAATCTTTGCGGCATCTCCCTTCGCCACGATGGGCTCGTTCAGCCACCATTCCCCGTTCTCCCGATGGACTTTCGCCACCTGTCCGGCTTGCGCGCTGACTATCAGGAATTCATCCACTTCTTCTACGGTGAAAGGGAACATCTTCAGACTTTCTTCGACCTGCAGATTTTGCTCGGTGGCCCGCTGGTCATAGAAATAGAATCCACCTGCTACCAACAGCAGCGTTATTATCCAGAACAGTGTTTTCCTGGCGGGATTCAACCCAGTGACCTGTTGCGACTGATAACTGCAAACCCGAGTATCATGACGAGTGAAGGCAGAATGATGACACAGACCCAGAATACCATTCTCCCCTCTACTGCTGTCAGCGTGACAGGAGACAGACCGGGCGCTTTCTTACGTATGGAAATCAACAGGTGCTCTTCAGCAAGCCAATTCACCATATTCAGAAAAAGATCACGATTGCCTGCCATCTGGATATACGAGTTGCTCACGAAATTGGAGTCGCCCACGACAACAATCTTGCCCCAGTTTCGAAGATCAGGGTTTGTCTGATCATCTGTTGCCGACTGATCCGCCGATGGTGACTCTTCAACCGGGATCGAGGTAACGGAGATTATATTCAGGGGACCTGCAACGCCGGTTTCTTCATCAAAATCGAGATTGTCTTCATCAAGAACACCAGATCGTTTGGCCCAGCTATTCTCACTGGTTTTTGCAAGATCAAGACTGCCGCGAGTCTTGTCTTCATCAACAGTCACACTCTGCGCCATGGGGAAAAAGGTCGCTATATCAAATTCAGCGGTAATGGGATGCTCTTTGAAATACTCCGAGACAACCGGCGTCAGGTAGTTACCGCCAAACACCTGGCTCAACTTGTCGATAATGATATCTTCACCAACATTGAACCCGAACCGTTTGAGATAACGCCCGAGTTGCGGCGCATCGCCGGGGTCAAGCAGGAACATTGCCTTGCCCCCGTTCTGAATATAGGTCGTTAAAAGCTCAACTTCTCTGGGCAGCAGCGCAGTTTTAGCACCTGCGACGATGACGACCGACGCATTATCCGGCACGCCATCTGATTCAAGCAGCAATAGCTCATGGACCTCGTGGTCCTGTTCTTCGAGGGCCTGCCTTACCTCCATGTAGCCAACGTTCTCCGAACTTGAGAGGCTGTTTTCACCGTGGCCGGTCACAAAGTAGATTCGCTTGATGTCTTTTCGTAGCACCTTCAACAACGCGTTAGTCAGTTTATTTTCCGATTCAAAACTGACAATTTCTTCTTTCCCCTCGTACCTGATCAAGGTCGTTCGATAGGAAGTCACGCCGTATTTTGCCGCCTCGAGAGGATTCTGATCGGGATCTACAAACCAGAATTTAAAATTTGGAGAATAGTAGGCATATTCTTTCAACAGATCTGCCATCGCCTGGCGAGTACGTTCATCGCTCCTGTAGAAGGCGATGGCTTCAACGTCATCCGGCAGAGACCGCAATGCTTTTACAGTCTGGGGTGCCAATGTATATCTGCCGGTATCGGTCAGGTCCATCCGGACCTTGTAGCGAACTGACATATAGGCAGTCATCACAAGGATGATCAAAAATACCACTGTCATTACCAGCGTATTGGCGCCATAGATCGTTGATCGTTTGCCAACAAAATTCTGAATCAAAGCGAGTTGGGTATAGACGAAGAAAACCAGCAGAAGCACGCCCGCCCAGAGCAGTGCCAGGGACAGGTTTCCCATCTCTCCGCTTATCGCATAGACAATCCCACCGGAGGCACAAAGCAGCAGCCCCAATAAAGCCGACACCATGCGGAAGTTTCCTTTGCCGTTCGCGTCTACCACTGTCTGGACTCCAGACTGCGCAGCGAGAGGAACAGGAACAGCGCTATAAGGCCCAGGTAATAGATGATGTCTTCGGAATCCAGCACGCCTTTAGCCAGACTTTCAAGATGCTCGTTAATCGCTATATAGCCGATAAATTTCCCAAAACCGACCGAGACAAAGGCGATGGAATAACTGAGAAGCCAGAAACAGAAAAGCAGCCCAAAGGACAACGAAGCTGCGATGATCTGGTTTTCAGTCACGGATGATGTGAAGAGCCCGATAGAGATAAAGGTGCCTCCCAGGAGCAGCAGCCCGATATAGCCCGTCACCATTGGCATGACTTCAGGCTCCCCAAGTATCAACAACAAGATTGGATAGGCCACTGTCGGCACGATCATGGCAACGAAAACACTGAAACAGGCAAAATATTTCGCAAGTATCACATCAATATCAGAAACAGGATAACTGCGCAGCAGTTCCAGGGTGCCGGATTTTCGTTCTTCTGCTATCAACCTCATGGTGAGAAGGGGCGTCATCAACAACATGACGATACTGATGTTACCGAACAATGGACGAACCACTGTTTCGTTGATATTCAGCAGATTGTATTGCTTGGCCACCATGGGATTTGACTGTGCCTGAAAACTGATCAGAGAAAAAGACGCAAGCAGGTTGTAGAAAAAGTACCCGGTAACCAGCAGAAACATGGCGATAACTACATAGGCAATATACGAGCTGAAGTAGGAGTTCAGTTCCCGGCGGTAGATCAGCCCGATGCTTCTGATATTCATCCCAATCCTCCTAATCTTCGCTGGTGACCAATTTGATGAAGACATCTTCGAGATTTGCAGAAACCGACCGCATCTCGATCAGATCCCAGTTTTTCTCGTGAATGAGCGCCTGTATATCTTTTCTCGGGTTTTTACCTGCCTCGAAATCGACTGAAAAACTGTCGGTTTCATCCGGCGCAGTGGTCTCCCTGCCAACGAGGGTAATACCGTCGATCTCCCTCAGCGCCTGTTCTATATCGTCAGCAGGTCCGTCAATACGCAACTGGAGCCGGGATGAGTCCTCAACCTGCACACCCAGATTCTCTGGCGAATCCATTGCGACAACCTTACCCTGGTTGATGATAACGACCTTGCTGCAGAGCAGGCTAACCTCAGGCAGTATATGCGTGCTCAGGATAATCGTATGTCTGCCTGAAAGTTCCTTGATTAACCCTCTTATCTCCTTGATCTGCCCCGGGTCGAGGCCAACTGTTGGTTCATCGAGTATGAGTATGTCCGGATCGTTTACCATCGCCTGGGCAAGTCCCACACGTTGCCTGTATCCGCGGGATATATTGCTTATGCGGCGATCAAAAACGTCCTCTAGACCGCAACTCTCGGCAACTTTCTTAACCCTTCCCGGAATTTCTGAGGCAACAAGGCCTTTCATACCTGCTACAAAATTCAGATAACCCGACACCCGCATATCGTCATAGAGCGGTACTCGTTCGGGCAGATAGCCGATCCTGCGTCGCACTTCAAGGGGATCATTAAGACAATCAAAACCCGCCACCGTCGCTGAACCGCTTGTGCTGGGCATGCAGCAAGTGAGAATTCTCATCGTCGTCGTCTTGCCAGCGCCATTTGGGCCTAGAAAGCCAAGCACTTCTCCCTTTTCGACGGAGAAAGAAATGCCGTCCAGAACCCTCTGGCTGCCATAGTCTTTTGTCAGATTCTCTACAGCTATCATGATGGTTTCAGTCTATTGAATCTGCTCTTTGTAAGATCCGGGGGCCGACTTATCTGCCAATGCCATTTCAATACTTCTTTCTTCAAGTGGCGTATTTAACAAGTCGATCAGGGCCTGATCATTATTCAGCAGTTTGGTCATATCCTGTTGTCGCCAATCGCCCTCCCAGTTACCTATAAGGCCGTTCCACACCTGGGCGATTGCAACAACTTCTGCATCAGTGAATGGTTTAACATGACTACCATCCAGATTTGCGAGTTCTATATACTTCTTCATAAAGTGAATTGTAACAATAAATGGGGGACCACACCGCGAACAGTACAACAGCACTTTGTCTACATCGTGACAGGTTGAACATCTCTCATAGGCGAGTGCTACTGCCTCATCCGGCGTATAGGACAGATACCCGTTAGCCTTTGCTGTCTTGCTCAACTGATCCAGGGGTGAGAACAGCAGAGCAGCAGACACGGTAGCCGTCGCAAAGAAAACAACAGCGAACACGATCAGGACTTTCTTCATTAACTGATGGCCAACATGAGATCAGGGGTTTGGAATACAAGATGCATATAATGCCAGAAAAAGGTCATGAGGACCGATTAATATTTCGGTCCTCAATAATCCTGCATTAGCAGAATCTAGTATTTCTTTTTGACCTTTTTGGCGACATCTTCCGGTCTCTTGCGCAGTCCACCCTCGACATAACCACCGCCAACGAGTTCACCACCACCTCGACCACCGAGGTCAATCTCGAGTAATTCCTGCGCATCAGCAAAGTCGGCGCTCCCGCCCAGGTTAAGCGGATTCACGTCGTCTTTGCGCATTTTGTAGGAAGACTTGGGATTCAGATACTCTTCGATCGATTGGGGCTGACCAACGTCAGACATTGCCCTGATCCAGGCCACGATGTTCCAGATATCCTGATCCTGCAGAAAATTGCCCCAGCCTGGCATGGATGAAGACAGGTTTACCGCTTCACCACCACCTTTGATCACAGTAAAGAGCTCAAGATTGGTTTTCTTGTTCATGTACCGCTTACCGGCAGTCAGTATTCTCGGCTTCGGATCTATGTCAAGCGCGCTTGGTCCATCACCCTGCAACGTCCAACCATGGCAGGTAATGCAGTATACGTAGTACCACTGCTTACCCTCATTGGGGTCAGCACCCGGTACCAGCGACTCGTTGAAACTGGGGGACCAGTTATTCGTCCACTGATTGTAGATAGCTTCTCCCTCAGCAGCTTTAGCGACACGATCCCACAACTCCGTTCGACCGGTTGAATCTGCGTACCCGCTATCACCCTCGGAGAGTGTGGTTCCATCGGTTCGCTTACCAACACCCGTCAGGTAATCAAATGGTGCAATACCATAGGTGCTGCCAGCTTTTCCGCTGGCCATGTCATTGGCTTCTTTGTCATAGGCATTCTGTGCAGCCAGCAAGACTTTGTCGCTCTGGACAGGGCACTCGACCTTTTTCCCTTGAGCAGAACATCGTTTTTCGGCTGCGGTTAACTGCATACTCGTCAATAACACAACGATGCCCGCCAGTATTACCTGCAGAAGTACTTTCGGTTTACATTTCATTTCAATACCCCCTGTATTGTATGGGTTCTTCTCTATTTCAGTAGCGACATTACTTGACCATCTAATCTGCATAGTGCATTCCTTTTCATATCGGCAAACCAGATGTTGCCTTCGTCATCTGTTTCAATATCGTAGGGTTTACTCGCCTCGAGCACGGGTTTTACAATCTTGAATTTCTTGTTCGCAGGGTCGAACAGTCCTATTTTCCCGGGATTTTCCAATGCGAATAAAATCCTGCCTGAGTCGTCAACGGATATGCCTCCGATTACGCCACCACCTGGAATGGGGTGCATGTCGAAGACCTTTTTAAGTGTATTGTAGGTAATTAATTTGCTATCTCTTCTGCCGCCGAACCAGATATTGCCTTTCTGATCAATCGTCAGATCAACCGGTACCTCAAAAACTTCAGGCAGTTCCATCTCGGTAAAAGATCCACTCTCCGGATGCAGGACACCAAGCTTGTTACCCTCCGTCTCCATAAACCACACATTACCGTCACCGTCTACAGCGATACCTGAGGGTCGGCTGGAAGGTGTGGGAATCTCAAACTCGGTAAACGATTCTTCTGTTATGTTGAATCGCGCCAACTTATTACCGTAGTGTTCGCTGATCCAGAGACTACCTCTCTGATCGTAAACAATCCGAGCCGGAAGACTGTTCACCGTGGGAATATCGTATTCTTTAAAAGTATTTGTAGCAGGGTTGAATCGGCCTATCTGGTTAGCATCCTGCTGTGTGAACCACAGTGAGCCGTCGGGACCCAGGGTAATGTCTGATGGTTGACTGCCCTTGGTTGGAATATGGAATTCACGAAAGGAACCGTCTCTCTTATCGAGCATACCAATCTTGTTGGTATTATATTCGACAAACCAGATTCGGTTGTCTTCCGATACCATTCTGGAAGTGGCGGAATACGCTGTCGGAATAGTATATGACTGGGTTGACTGAATCGCTGCGGCAGAAGTCAAGAATAATGCTGCCGCTAATCCCAACATCGCAGTTGAAACTATTTTGATTGGATTGGGTCGGCTAAGAATCATCTTTTGAACCCACCTTTTTGGGTCTGATTGTCAGCCAGATCCCCGCGATCATAATACCGATGACGATAGCGAGTACGATGATGAGCATTGTATGATCCTCACCTCTCCCTCCCCTTCCGGAGTTCTCACTAGTTGAGCTCTTTTCTGCGCCTTCATCAGCAGCGCCAACCGGAACAGGCGAGAGTCCTGCCAGCTTAATCGATAACATACCCAGTTGATTGCTCTCTGCATTACTTTGTGTAAACCAGAGTAATTCCTTCTTGGAATCAAGCACTAATTCACCAGGTAGACTGTTAAATCGGGGGATATCAAATTCGACAAATTCCGCCTGGGTTGGACTGAATACGCCGACCTTGTTGCCTCGATATTCGAGAAACCACACCCGACCATCGTCATCCACTTCAACTGCATGCGGTAATGCATTGAGAGTCGGCACAAGCGCCTCGTCAAATCGGCTCAGGTCGGGATACAAAACGCCAATTCGGTTCGAAGCTCTCTCTACAAACCAGACTTTGCCTTCTGCGTCCACAGCCAGATCTCCAGGGTTGGAAAAAGCCGTTGGAATCTTGAACTCCTGAAATAACCCGTCTTTCGGTGAAAATCGTCCTATCTGATTGGCATTTGGCTCACTGAACCAGACATCTCCCGTCTGGTCCGTCGTCAACCCCTGTGGATTGCTATTGGGCGTTGGGATTTCATAGCTCGTAACCTTTGCATCAACAGGATCAACGGAGAAGAGTTTGTTTGTCTCGGTAGCGAGCAGCCACAACATGCCTGAATCGTCGGCGACAATTTCCTGAGGTGACGCTTCAAGCGAAATCTCATAGCGAACAAATTCTTCTGTCGATGGGGTAAATTTACCTAGTATATTAGTATCAGTAACATCATCAGCCCAGCGACGGATCGTAAACCAGATATCGCCATCTTTTGTTGCGGAAAGCTGAGAAGGCCCTACATTACCCCAGGAGTCCGGCAGGGGATAAACCACAAACTGCTCGTTAGCAGGATCGAAGACC
>CAZJRI010000087.1:8766-22463 GCA_964548025.1 uncultured Pseudomonadales bacterium | reverse complement strand
CTTGCTCAGGAGCCTGTAGTCTCCTTCGGCGCGCTCGGCGCAGGCTTGATGCTCTGGTAACAAGCCCACTGTTCCTACTTGCCGCTACCAATATTGAAGCCCCTTAAGCGTGTGCCATTCTTATCTGTGGTCCGGTCTTTTGATGCCAGTTCGAAGTGGATCTGGTCCCTGCTATTCCAACGATTTCATCAGGGCGCTCTCTTCTCCCCAGGGCTTCGGTTGGCCCTCGTAGACTGATGGGCCGTTCCTGAAATGTGAGGCATGGGAGAGTGTTTCCACAAATGGCAAATCCTTCGGGTAGAGGCTTGCGCCCCTTGGTCTTGGCCCGGCTTTGGATACATGTCCCCACAGTGGATGACTGACGACTTCCTCTGCAATAACCGCAGCCTCAATCAACTTATCCAGGTCGAGTCCTGTTTCAACACCCAGTTCGTGACAGAGATAGACGAAGTCTTCCGTTGGCACATGACCTGCACTTCTGCCATTTCCGCAGTAGGGGCATCCACCGAGACCACCGAGTGAAGTATCAAAACGGGTAACGCCAAACTTAAGTGCCTCGTAGTAACAAATATTGGTCACCCCTCTCTGATTATGAAGATGCAGCCCATAGTCAGTTATCTCAGGCCAGGTCTTTGCGATTTTCTCAAGCATTTCCAAAAGCTGGTCAGGTAGACATGCACCCATATCGTCGAGAATTCGGATGGCGTTCACTGTTAATCCCTTCTCATGCCATCTCTCGATTCCCGCTGCAAGTACTTCAAGGGATTGTTCCACCTCCAAGTCACCTTCGAAGTTTGAACCAAAGGGGTTGCCGAAAACGATGCCACCGGATAGAACCCCGTCTGCTTTAGCACGCTCTATTGTCCCATCACCCTGTTTCATGAGTTGGTCCGGCGTGCGGTTGTAATTACGCATCGCAAATATCTTGCCGACCTCTATATGGGTAGTGTATTCGCGGCCTCTGACGTTGAGTTTTGGATAGTAACTGTCAGCCCTGTCAAATCCCTGCTTGTTGAAGACCGCAGCGGTATAGGTGACGCCAGGTTTGGGTACGAACTGTTCTGCGATTTCATCGATGCATGACATTTGTGGGGTCCACTTCGGGCTGACGAACGAGCCGATTGAGATCTCCTTAAGCCCTGTTTCGCCTAGCGCATCGAGTAGCCTGAGCTTCTCCGAGACAGGTATATCCTTGCTCTCGATCTGAAGACCTTCCCGCATTGTATCGTCCCGGACTTCTACCCTTTTTGGTAAGCCAGCCATATTCAACCCCCGTTGTGGTTTAATTTCGTCTGAAATTTTTCTCTGTCCTCTGTCGACAGATTGCTGCCAGTTGATTCGATAAAATTGTCCTCATCACGTCCCGGCAATCGCTGTCATATCTTTTCATGAAACCTGATTGCTTGAAAGATCCATGAACCTCAGCCCTATGGTTTACCGAAGATCCTGTTCAGAAGGATCAATGATCAGGCTTGAAAGATTATCTCTCCTGAACGAATCGTAGTGATAACATTTTCTTGTATGAGTCGCTCTCGGGCGGATAACCAGGGCTGATTTAACAAGCACAGGTCGGCATTTGTGCCAACTTGAATGGCCCTTGCGGTTCCACCTGGGTCAGATGAGGATGAGGTGAAAAGTTGCAGTGCATCCTCAGGCGTCAATGTCTCTGAAATCCCGAGGTGCGTACCGCTCGCGGTCTGTCTCGATACCGCGGCACGCATGGCATGCCATGGGTCTGGATTACCAAATGGTGCATCGGTGCTGCCACCTACAGGTATACCAGCCCGAGTCAGGCTGCCACAGCGATAAAGATCAGCATGTTCAGCCTCGGTTATATCTTCGATGTACTGATCTCCTCTCTCGGCAATGAATGCAGGCTGAGTAACAACTGTGACTGCAGTGTCTTTGATCAGAGAAATTGCATCTTGTGGAATGACCGATGCGTGCTCGATGCGATCGCCTCTTAAGATGCCAGCTTCTCTGATAGCAGACAACGCGAAGATCAGTTCAGTTGCCGTGACACAGTGGATTGCCACAGATCTGTTCTGTTGGTGAGTGTCTGCAATCATATTCTTAAGATCTTCAAAATCCGGCAATTGGTAATCATCGAGCAGTATTTTGAGCGAGCCGGTTTTAAGCAAGGGATGACATAGATCTGAAATGAGCGTCCTGTCACCCATCAGCAACGTGCGCTGAAGGAGATCTCCACTGGTTAACAGTTCTCTGATAAAACATAAGGTCGAAAGGGAATTGTCAGCAGTCGCGTCGGTTATTCCCGTTACACCGAATGAAGCCAGTTTCATTGAAGCAGCCTTGATATCAGGGAGAGTATCGATACCGATTTTCTGCCGAAGCCAGTCGTCCAAACGAAAAAGGCGGCCAGTGGGTGAATTGTTTGAATCCAGTTCAACGCCATCCATATTTCGATGACCGTCAAGATCCAGTAAATTGGCGGCGAGTGTATTGACCAACCACATCTTACCGCTCCGATGCTGTATGCGAACCGGTCTGTCAGGCATCAGTTCATCAAGTTGTCGTCTGTCGAGTAAACCAGCTACGGATTCGTGATAACCGGTTCCCCTTATCCAACCTGATCCACTGGCGCCCTGGAGAACCCGGGCGAGTGATTCGATAGTTGTCACCTTCGGTGGACCACAATTAACGGATTGAAACGATGCGGCGAGTGCCATCAAATGGATATGATGATCATGGAGTCCTGGTAAAAGTGCCCCCCCATTCGCCTCAATGATCTTCTCGCCTGGATTGGGGGCAAGCGAATGCCCGATCTCAATGATCTTGCCTTCCCGACAGCGAATATCCACCTGCGGTTCCCTCCGGGTGGCATCGGAGTTAGGTCGGGATGGTGAAGCGTAAATCTCAGCTTGTCGAATTAATAACACGAACTTTCTTGATGGGTTTCTGGAAGCATTAGTTTATACCTTTCTTGCCAAGGGTGTATTGCTGGTCAAGTCTGATGGTGAAGTGGCATATGGTAAGCAGACTGGAATATCCCCGATGCCGAACAGTATTGACAGACAGGTACCGTCTTGCTCACACTCATTGTGTCGATTCAAAAATCAAGAAGGGAAATATAGGCATGAGTATTGATAGAGTGGTCACAGAGTCCGGTAAGTTTATGTATGAGCGATTCCACTTTGCGGAGGGGACAATAAGCAATGGACACATATTCTGTTCAGGTGTTATCGGGCAGGATGCCAAGGGAAAGCTACCAGACGATATCAGTGATGAATTCAGGAATGCATGGCAGAAAATCGATGCCCTGCTGAAGGAGGCAGGATCAGATCTTGATCATATTGTCGAGTTAACCAGCTACCACGTGGGTTTGCAGGCGCATATGACAGAGTTCATGGCGGTAAGAGATGAATTCCTAAAAGCACCCTGGCCAGCCTGGACAGCAATTGGTATCACGGAGCTGGCTGCACCTGGTGCGCATGTTGAGATTAAGGTAGTGGCGAGTCTGATTGAATAGTGATTGATCCTGGGCAAATTATGGCGCGTATATTAATCCTGGTGGTCAACCTGTTGATTGCCTGGCTGGTAGTACACGAACATGCAATCGCCGGGACAACAGACGATCTTTATTTCCCCGATGAGAAATGGCAGATGGTCGGCCCCGCAAGCGTTGGCTGGGATGAGAACAAACTCTCAGAAGCCATTTCGTTTGCAGGGAGTAGGGACACTAGCAGTCTGATTATCCTGTATCGGGGAAGAATACTTGCAGAGAAGCACTGGCAGGTTGATGCCATGCCATATAACCGAATGGTCAGCGGCAGGAATGATGACGGACATGTGATCGAAGATGTCGCTTCAGTGCAGAAGAGTGTCATATCCTTTCTCATAGGCATTGCAATTTCCAGGGGGCATATCGATCTTGATCACCCTGTCTCCCAACATCTCGGTAAAGGCTGGTCAAAAGCTGCGCCGGAACAGGAAGAGGTGATAACAATTCGTCACCTGTTGTCTATGTCAAGTGGCCTGGGCACCGATATGTCTTTCAAAGCAGTGGCTGGCAGTGGTTGGCAATACAATACGAGGGCCTACAGTAAATTGGTACGCGTTCTGGAGAGGAGCACCGGACTTGGCATATCTGAACTCACGGCAGCCTGGCTGACCCGGGAAATTGGCATGACTGATACTGGATGGGGTGAAAGGCCATGGGTTGATGCACAAATGGATGCCAATAGAATAGGCTTTCAAACATCCGCGAAGGACCTGGCCCGGTTTGGTCTCTTAATGTTGGCAGATGGAGTCTGGAACGCCACATCGCTCTTGACGGATACTGACTATATTAATGAGTCGATCAGCCCATCCCAGGATATGAATCCCGCTTACGGTTATCTCTGGTGGCTGAATGGACAGCCGCTAATATCAGGAGCTTTCACCAATTTTCAGGGGCTGGCGCCCGACGCGCCTTCTGATCTATATGCGGCTCTGGGTGCTCTTGGCAGAAAGCTCTATGTGGTTCCGAGCATGGAGTTGATCGTTGTACGACTGGGGAGTGGGCCCGGCCAGGATTTCAATACAGAATTCTGGCAGCGGTTGATGGCAGCCTCCCCGCAAGGATCAATGTGCGGACAATGTGATGATCCAATTGCATCGTCATTGAGTTCGGTGAAGTCGGCCAATGGGCAGTTTATTTCGTGGAAGGAACATGTCATTGATGATCCGACTCTGGGAGTCAGTGATTTAAGTGGCAGCGATGGCTTATCGATGGCAGATCTCGATAATGACGGTTTTGAGGATATTGTCTCAGTTCATGAATCAGATACGGTTTACGATGGTAAACCAATTGGGCATGTGAGGATCGCATGGGGAACTGGCCAGCCGGAGAATTGGCATCTGACGACACTTGCGACAGGATTCGAAGCCGCAGCAGCGGAGGATGTCAGCCTGGCGGATGTGAATAGCGATGGATTTATCGACGTGGTCGTGGCGTGTGAACTTGCTCATCTCATCTACTTTCAGAATCCTGGCAGGAACATAAGAACGACTGACTGGCAAAGGGTAATTCTTGAAGTCAGTAAAAATCGTGGGTCCTATATTCGAGCATTCCTGGCTGATTTTGATGATGATGGTGTGCCGGAAATTGCTGCTGCCAACAAGGGTGGTCAGAATCCGGCGCTTGAAGGTGCAGCGCTGGATAATATCTCGCTATATCTCGCACCGAAGAATCCGTTGGATGCCAGGGGATGGAATGAGGTAGTGCTTGGTAAGGTCAGAATCCCGATCAATTCCGAGCCGGTCGATCTTGATGGTGACGGTGATCTGGATATTGTTGGCGGATCACGGGCTGAACGTCGCATCCTGTGGTTCGAGAACCACGGCAAATTGAAGTTTACCGAACACAGTATCAATGTTCCGGATGTACCTCTGGAGATGTCCCTGACAGGATTTAATATGGATTATGCCGATCTTGATGATGACGGTCGGATCGATATTGTTTCAACTGCATGGCCGGGCTCAATCCTGTTTCTAAAGAATCCCGGGTCAGCGGATCGGGATTGGGATCTGCAGATTATCGGTAATGCTGCCCCTGATCAGTTGGTCAGTGTTCGACTGGCAGATATTGATAGTGACGGTGATCTGGATATATTCACGGGTGCATATAGTCGCGGGCCCAGGGATCGTGATGGTCCGCTGGTATCAGCGGACAAGCCGGTTGGTCGAATAGCCTGGTTCGAAAATCCGGGTAAGGGAATATTGAACAACTGGCCACGTCATGATATTTCAAGGCGAAAAAGAGGCATGTACGACAAGTGGTTGTTCAGAGATCTTGATGAAGACGGCGATCTTGACGTGCTTGGGACTCGTGGTAACAGCGAACCTTACGATGGGGTATTCTGGCTTGAGCAAGTTCGCTCGGACGAAGCTTCTGCTGTATTTGATCAAGCAAGGAAGATCGACAGTCAGCAACTGAGTCTGCCCGGCGAGTAATCAGGATAAGTAGTGATGTCAGCAATATACATGTGATCATAGTTCTGCCAATTGCTCTCTGGTATAGAAGTCATTGTTACAGACAAAACCAGCAATGATCTGTGGTGAGATACTCTTCACCGTACCATCCTCATTGAAGGAAGTTGCCCATTCTGCGGGTAACCAACTGATGATATGAACAGGTGCAGGTTGTCCGTTCGACATGCGGGCAATTTCGATTTGACCTGTTTCCCGGTGCAGGAAAGCTGGTTTGAAGCCCAATGCACTATTGTTCTCACTGACGCCTGCGGTACCTGCAAATTGCAGATTCTCGGTTCGTAGTGTTCGGTTGTCCATTTTGACCTCACAATTCGTGAAATGCCTGTAATAAAACAAGCATATGTTGTGCCGAAGCTATTGAATATCCTCTATCTAATTGATTTGTATAGCTATTTTAGTGGTTTGGCTGAAAATTAAGTTCAGCCGGAATGTCTAGAAGTGACGTGTATTGACAACGAGTTGTGAGTTGGACGATGTAATAGTGACGATTCGTGACAACGACGACTGTTTATGAGCAATCTATGAGCTAGGAGAGCGGATGATCCAATATGTCGTCGTTGTCGGCGCCGAGGCGCCTTGCGGGCATGGGGGCCTTGCGGGGTCTGGCATCCGCCGCGAGGTCAATGGGGGAGACTTCTTCGATGAATTGCATGATAAAGGCCGTAACCCCCGCAAGGGAGATATCCACGAGACCACCAATATCTGCCTGCCACATTGAAGTGGCAATAATCGCGCTGTGTAGACCCGTCAGAGGATCACTCAGTGCATCACCGATAAATGAAGCCTCCCTATCATTCACGATCGCTGCACCAGCGGCCACCGCTGCATCATCACCAAATGCAACAAAATTAGCCTGAGGTTCCGAACGCCCGTATCCCGTGATACTTAGCCAGATGAGACCAGGAATTTGTTCTGCCATCACTTCAGCGTCAACGCCCAATTGTTGGAGAGCTCGGGGACGCGTGCTTTCTATGACAATATCAGCCTGTTCCAGGAGATGTTTTAGCTGCCTGATGCCATGAGGGTTTCTCAGGTCCACAGTGACGGATTTTTTTCCGGCGTTCAGCAGATTAAAAAAATCCGGGGTGACCGATCGCGTTGTATCACTGCGGTTAACGCTTTCAACCTTGATAACAGTTGCACCGGTGAGCTCTAGCAGATGGGAGCAAAGCGGACCAGCCCAGAGGGAAGATAGATCAACAACAACGGGTGAAGATCGCCGACGCCCGCCCGGCAGGGCCTGGATTGGAATCGTGTGCCATTTGGTTGCCTGGTGAGAGTTGAATACTGTTACAGGTAATCCCATTAGCCTTCCCCTGTCGACGAGTTCAAAACCGCAACTCGAACCGAGTACCGACTCTATCTCAAGCCAGCTCCACGCTGTAAGTTCAGTGCCCTGATCCGCCAGCCAGGCGGGCATAAGTTCCCAGTCTTCGTCCCGCGCCAGATTGAGTGCAATCCAGCAGGATGTTGTTTGAATCAGTCGACAGCTGCCATTGGCAGAAATTCGACCCGGATTGTTCAGATTTAGAATTTTCGCTCTTTCGCTCAACAGTTGCGAACCCTTGAGACCCGTTAAAACATCCATCCCGGCGAGTGATCTGAACGCGTTGAGCGCACCGTCTGCACAGGCCTGAATCGAATAGCCAGCCTCAGAAACAGGGCTGGTGGATTCGTCATCAACGAGACTCGCCAATAGTATGCGCCTGTATGAGTCGGCTGGGTCATTGTTACTGTCCATTCCGGGAGTATACTCAACTGATGAAAACTCCTGTCGTATTTTCAGATCTTATTACTCAACTGATGTCAGTGAGTACCGGCGATGACCTGTCAGTTGCCCTGAATACACCCTATTTGATAGTCGATACCGAGGGATGGCAGCAATACAGAGAGCTGGCCGCTATTGATCTGCAGCAGCCGAATTGCCCGGTGATCACTATTGCAGACACTGATACAGAGGTGCCATCGATCATTGATCTTGTTGCAACCTCAGAGGCAGAATTCGCACTTTTAACCAGCGCAATTGACAGCAACCCTGCTGCCGCCACCATCCTCGTTCAACTGTTACGGCATAATGAAGTTGCATCGGTTGGTGACGGACTGTTCGCAGAGTCACTTTCCTATTCGACGCTGCAACATGGGGAGGTTTTTACCCGGTGGCTTTCTGATCGAAGTTCGGGTAAAGAGGTTCAAGAGACTGAAGTAGAAGATCGATCAACCCTGGTTCTGATGGAACGGGATGGGGATAAACTTAGCATCCTCTTGAACAGGCCGGGTAAGAGAAATGCCTACTCGGCAGCGCTCAGGGATGCATTCTACGAAGCCCTGGTCGTCGCTGCTGATGATCCTTCTATCGAACGGGTCGTCGTCAGGGGAGCAGGTAAAAACTTTAGTGCCGGGGGTGATCTTGATGAGTTCGGATCGGCAAGAGATGCGGCGACAGCGCATGTATCCAGACTAACGAGAAGCAATGGGGCGCTACTTCACAGGTTGAGATCTAAAACGGAATTTCACCTGCATGGTGCATGTATTGGTGCAGGCATAGAATTGCCCTCGTTTTCTGATCGTGTGGTCGCTTTAGAAGATAGTTTCTTCCAGCTACCCGAGGTATCCATGGGATTGATTCCGGGTGCTGGGGGTACGGTCAGTATCCCACGACGAATAGGCAGGATCAGAACCGCCTTTATGGCCATATCAAACCAGAGAATATCATCGCAACGTGCCCTTGAATGGGGTTTGATAGATAGCATTCTCTAAACCCCAGTAAGAAAACCTGGCCTTGTATAATGTACCTTGAATTGCCCCAGGGACCGGGCTGTTATCCGAGAATACCCTCGTCTCGCAGTGCCTGAATATCCCCGGATGCAAGACCCAGCTCCGTCGACATTATTTGTTCTGTATGTTCACCGAGGAGCGGTGCGCGCTCTACGGGTACATCTGAGCCAGACAGTCTTGGCGCGAATCCGAGTAGTGGCACCTCCCCATGAACCGGGTGATCAATTCTGTTGATAAAACCCCGCTCTGTAAGATGAGGATCAACATGCAACTCCTTTGTATCCATGACAGCAGAACAGGGCAACCCGGCTTCGCCAAGCAGCTTCATTACTTCGAATTTGGTCCTGGCGCGGGTCCACTCTGCAAAAATCTCATAGAGTGCCTCATGATGTTGCAGGCGAGTCATCGGGTCTATGAATCGCGGGTCTACGAGGAGTTCAGAGTGATCAGTTGCCACACAGAGTTCGTCCCAGTGCTGTGCTGTGATCGGCATCAGAAACACCCAGTCGTTGGGACCGAATGGTTTGCATGGGTAGAGGTTAACCGGCGGTAATCCCTGAAAGTTACCGGAGCGACCAGCCGCAGCCTCACCCCACTCGGCAGCAATAGCAATTCTTGTGCGCATGAAATAGGTCATTGCCTCCTGCATGGAAATCTCAATTTTCTGTCCCTCCCCTGTACGCAGGGCCTGAACATAGGCTGCCAGAATTGCCATACCCATTTGTACACCGGTACCGGAATCTCCTGTTGTCGGCCCTGGTATCAGGGGAGGACCGTCAGCTTCTCCGGTGACAGAGAATGCACCAGCGGCAGCCTGGGCGATACCGTCATAGCTCTTGTAATCAGAATAGGGTCCTGATAATCCATAGCCTTTTATACGTCCGTAAACCAGCGCAGGGTGGACAGCTTTCAATGTTTCATAGTCAAGTCCCAGCTTTTCAATCACTCCTGGGCCATAGTTCTCAACGAAGACATCAAAACGAGGCAGCATTTTCAAGAGCAGATCACGGCCCTCCGGTTTTTGCAGATTGAGTGCAATGCTTCTTTTATTGGCATTCCAGTTACAGAAGTACGCCGAATAGGCCTCGTTACCATCGAGTCCAACTCCCCGACCCGGATCGCCGTGGCCAGGTGCTTCAATTTTCACCACATCCGCACCAAGCCATGCCAGTGCCTGGGTGCAGGATGTTCCAGCCTCGTATTGCGTCATATCCAGAATTCTCATTCCATCCAGAGCAGGCATTGTGTTCTCCCGGGGTTATTGGTTAGTTAGATCTGTTAGTGATACTACGACTGATAGAGTGGGTCAAAGGTTTTTTCCATCGGGGCTTGTTGTTCGAGCCATCAGAGGGGCGGCATATCAGCAAGCACACCCGATTCGGTGAGTGTGTTTATCCGCTCATCGGTATACGCAAGCCAATCTTTTAGCACCTGGCTGTTGTTTGCACCGAGTCCCGGGCAGGGTGTCCAGTCTGCGGAGGAGCAGCCGGACATTTTTAATGGATTGCCTGGCACGGGCGTGCCTTCTTCCAGGGGAACGAAATAACCCCTGTGCTTTATCTGGTCGTCTGAGGTCATATCCGGCGTTGTATTGACGGGTCCGGCACTGATGCCAACCGCCTGCAATTCATTGGCAGCATCATACTTAGTCCTTTTCGAAGTCCAGACCGAGATTACTTTATCGATTGAACCCTGAGCTTCGATGCGGTCTGACAGGCTGGATGATGGGTCGAGTCCATCATCTATCAGTTCGGTGATTCGTCTCCAGCAGTCGTCATTTTCGCAGGCGATGGCAACCCACTGATCGTCTCCCTCACACGGGTAGATGCCATGCGGTGCCATCTGGGGATGTCGATTGCCGATAGGTTCAATATCAGCACCCAGTTGCTGTTCGATGAGCCAGTGACCGTTAAAGGTAACGCCAGATTCCAGCAGTGACATTTCAGCGTAGACACTTTTGCCGGTTCGGGTTCTCTGGCGCAGAGCCGTGACAACCGCGGTGGTTGCGCTCAGTGCAGAGATAGGGTCAACCAGCGCCGTGGCAGGATTGCGAGGTTCATCTTTGCTATATCCCATGACTGCTGTCAGTCCCGTCATGGGTTCAATGATCGGGCCGAATGCTACCCTGTCCCTGTAAGGTCCATAGGTACCGAATCCTGGCATCGTCAGATAGATTATTTTTGGATTCGCTTTTTTGAGCACGTCATAGTCCAGGCCAAGTTCCGGCATTGCCCTGGCACTGAAGTTTTCCATCACGATATCAGCAACACTGACCAGCTCAAGGAAGGTTTTTCTGCCAGTTTCACTTTTCAGATCGATACTGACACTCTTACTGTTTCTGGCGAGTTTTACGAAAATCGCATTTTTGTTCCAGGGATCATCGCTTTTGCCGTCACCGATAAACCCGCCCATAGGCGTTGGCCAGGGTCCTCTCGGCCCCCGGCTGGTATTCGCCTCGATCTTGACAATCTCTGCTCCCAGATCGGATAGAATGCGAGTGGCCAGTGGCCCCGCCCAGACACGGGTGAGATCCAGTATCCTGATATCGCGCAGTGGGCCATCAGCCATCAATTTTCTCCACATCGTTTAGTTCGAGGTCTCTATGTGGGGTATTGTCGAATCGAAATGGCACCGCGGGAGACTGGACGGTAGTCTCTCCATCGCCCAGCTCCTGCCAGAAATCACGTGCTTTGAAATGAGGATCGTCAAGTACTTCCTGGAATGACTTTACAATGCCAACGGGGATTCTATGCTCGATGGCTCTCTGGTCAATTTCTTCTGTGGTCATCCTGATCATGGCTGCCTGGATAATTTCGTGCAGGGCTTCCCGGTTTTCCATTCGTAGTTCGTTCGTTGTAAACCGATCATCGATAACCAGTTCAGGTATGTCGATAAAAGTGGTGAACGGATCCCAGAAGATGGGGACGATATTTATGTAAACCCAACCATCCTTGCAGGCGAATAGTGTGGTAGGTGGTACGGTCCAGAAGTCGTTGCCGTGCCTCATGCGAATCTCACCCTGGCAATGCCATTTGATGGTGGTGAATTGACTCAGAGACATCACGACTTCCAGCATACTCAGGTCGATTGAATTTACCTCATCGGAGATTCGACATGCATTGGCGGCTGTATAGGCAAACTGTCCACTTTCATAGTCAACAAAGTGTCCGGGGAGCGTTAATGGCGCCCGTCCCTGATCTCCCATCAGCCACGTATAGCCACCCATTGCGAGCAGTACACTGGATGAGGCATGCCAGTTTCTCTTTGGGCCTGTTCTGCCGAAAGGGGTTATCGCGACTTTGACCTTCGTTTGCCAGGAATCAAAGCCAAGTTGGCTCAACTGGTCTGCCGTCGCTGCTTCCGCGATCACGATATCAGCTTTGTCAGCCAGTTCCCGGATAAGCGTGGGATCACTGGTCTGCAGTCGCTTTTTTCCGGCGTGCAGGAATAGATCTGATGCTCGATTACTCACCCAACCGGGTGCTGGTTCCAAAGGTTCAATCCTCACCACTTCATACCCGGCCTGTACGAATAAACGTCCGCAATATCCGGCGGCAAATTGACCTATTTCAAGGATTCGGTCCATTTTTTTATTTTTACTTATCCCAGATCTTCAAGAGGGTTGTCCATGGGGACATTACGATATACCTGAAGGACAATACGACATAAGAATTTCTCTTGGAAGTGCAGCTTTTTAAGTGAATGTAGCAACCAAGGTCTTCATTATGATGATCTATATGGAGATCTTGATGAAGTTCTTCATGATATTGTATGTTTAGTGCGGGCTACGAATCGGGGAAGACGATGGATCTGACTTATAGTGAAGAATATCAATCGTTCAGGAATGAGGTGCGTGATTTTCTTGAGAAAAACGGTGACGATGCGCCAGTGGGTCGGGCGATGGGAAAGGCAAGCGAAGCTGATATCGCCTGGCAGAAACTGTTAATTGAAAATGGATATGCGGCGCGAACCATTCCTGCAGAATACGGCGGTTATGGTGCGGCATTAGACAGCCTGAAAAGCCATATTATTGCCGAGGAATTTGCAAGGGCAGGTCTTCGGCTGGGACATAGCGGAGACTATCGCCTGGTCCCAACGCTGCTTGAGCTCGGTACGGAAGAACAGAAACAGCAGTATATAAAGCCGAGTATCACAGGTGAGATCAGTTGGTGTCAGGGGTACTCAGAACCCGGATCAGGATCCGATCTTGCGTCCCTGACGACCAAGGCTGAGGTAGATGGAGATGATTTTGTCATTAACGGGCAGAAAATATGGACCTCCGGGGCCCAATATGCAGATATGATATTTTGCCTGGTTCGTACCGAACCCAATGCGCCGAAACATCAGGGCATCAGTTATCTTCTGTTTTCCATGGATACGCCAGGCATAGATGTCAGACCTCTGGTTACAATGACCGGTGATGCAACGTTCAATGAGGTATTCTTTACCGACGTTCGTGTGCCCACCAGTCAGATTGTTGGCGGAAGGGGTGAAGGCTGGTTTGTAGCGAATGCGACCCTGAAGCACGAGCGCGGAGGGCTTGGGGACCCGAACCAGGCAGAGAATCGGTTCCGCACCATAGTAGAAATGATGGGTAAAGAGACCATTGACGGTCAGCGCCTTATTGACCAGCCGATATACCGTGATCGACTCCTGAAACTCCAGGGTAGATTGCTTGCGATGAAGTACAACGGGATGCGTATATTGAGTTCGACCCTGAAAGGGGAGGACCCGGGCCTGGCGGGCTGGATAGTTAAGTTACAGGGTTGTGAATTGAATCATCAGATGGCATCGATAGCGATTGATATCCTGGGAGAAGCGGGTATTTTGTACGATAACAGCCCCTACCTTCGGCACAACGGGATGTGGCAGCACGCTTATATGCTGGACCTCGGGTTGATCATCGGGGGCGGTACTGCACAGATACA
>CAZJRI010000087.1:0-8756 GCA_964548025.1 uncultured Pseudomonadales bacterium | reverse complement strand
CCAAAGAACCAAAACAGGAAGCACAGGCTTAGGAGATTAGATATGGATTTTGCATTAAGTGAAGAGCAACGCATGTTGCAGGAAAGTGTTTCGAGGTTACTTGAAGCTGAATGTACCCTGGATAAGGTTCGCGAAGTGGCCGAAGCAGGGGGCGAACTCTCACCGGAAGTTCATCAGCAACTTGCGGAGTTGGGTATAACCGGCATTTTGATACCTGAAGACCATGGGGGGGTCGGGCTGGGATTTCTTGAAGCTGCATAGGTCGCGGAAGCACTTGGTGCAGCCGTCGCGCCGGTCCCCTTCGTTGGATCTTCGATCATGGCTCCCATTGCTCTGCTCTCTGCAGGCAGTACGGCACAAAAAGAGAAATGGCTCCCCCAGATTGCGCTGGGAAGCACCATCTTCGGTGTAGGCGTCACGGAACAGATAGGTAATCGCGAAAACAGCGGCATTACGGTTTCCGGGAATAAGTTAAGTGGTAAGGCCATGTTCGTTCTTGATGGTATGAGCGCTGACATGTTGATTATCGCTGACGATTCAGGTGCCATGCATCTGATAGACGCTAACGCAGCAGGTGTATCTCGTCAGAAGCTCAAGACGATCGACAGAACCCGATCACTTGCCGAGATTGTACTAGAAAGCGTTGAAGCTGAAATATTACCCGGCTCAGAATCAAGCCGGGACCCTCTGATGAGGACTATTGATGTGGGACGACTCATACTGGCTGCAGATTGTCTCGGGGCTTCACAGACAATGCTGGACAAGGCTGTTGCCTATGCAAAGGAGAGAAGACAGTTCAATCGGGTGATTGGATCCTTCCAGGCGGTAAAACACATGTGCTCTGAAATGGCTGCTGAACTTGAGCCCTGCCGTTCACTCGTCTGGTATGCCGCTCATGCCTGGTCAACAATGCCAGATGAAGCGAGGTTGATGACCTGTCATGCAAAGGCACATTTATCCGAAGTCGGTCAGTTTGTCGCGCGAAAATCAACAGAAGTACACGGTGGCATGGGTTTCACCGATCTGCTGGGTTTGCACTACTGGTTTAAGCGGGTGGGATTTAATCGACAACTTCTTGGCGCCCCTGAACTGGTGCGCGAACAGGCAGCACTTGCTCAGGGGTGGATTTAAGCGATCCTGAATTCATTATTGGGGAGTTGAGATGTCAGAGGTTGAAGGTGCACTCGAAGGGGTGCATGTACTGGATTTGACTGACGAGCGAGGTATCTACGGTGCCAAGTTGCTCGCTGATCTTGGCGCAGACGTTGTCCGACCGGAGCCGCCAGATGGTGATCCTCTACGTAAAAGAGGACCATTTATCAATGCCGGGGAGGAAAATTCAGGCGACGGTGACAAGACATCCCTATGGCATGTCTTCTTTGCGTCTAATCGCCGGTTTTTTGCTGTAGACCCGGAAACAGATGAGGGTCGTGAACAGATTCAGAGACTGGTTAATCGAGCCGACGTAATTCTGACCTGTGATGGAAACTTTGCACTTGATGCAGCAGATCTCACGGAAGCACAACAAAGAAGACCGGAACTTGTCGTGGTCGAAACGACCTCATTCGGGTCGGATGGCCCCTGGCGACATTATCTTGCGCCTGATCTTATCGCGGGAGCACTGGGTGGATTCTGTGCCACAACGGGCGATGTTGAAACACCACCCCTGAAAGGATTTGGAGAATTAAACTTCATGGTATCGGGTGTCTATGGTGCCATCGCTGCCCTCTCTGCATTGCACCATGTCAGGCAGAAAGGACAGGGCCAGTCGGTTGATCTCTCGGTCCATGAGTGCATTGCATCGTGCCTGGAACAGGTGTTTATGAGTTGCTGGTACGACGAATTTATCGGTACGACTATCCCGGGTTTGCCGAGGAGAGGGAGTCTTCACTGGTCCAATGCATATGTCGTCATGCAGGCTGTCGGCGGTTCAATCATGATTACACCGGCACCGGACTTCATGGCCCAGATTATGTGGTTGGTTCAGGAAGATGCCCATGAAGATTTGCTCGATGAGAAATACCTCGACCCGGAGAATATGGTTGAGACGATCAGGCGGCTAATGGAATTGTTGCGAAAATGGGTGGGCACCCGCGACGTAGAAGAATTGTTTCACGAAGCACAGGCCAGGCATACGCCTTATGGTTGGGTGCTGCCAATTGAAGACGTCGCAGATAATCCGCAGTTAGAAGCCCGAAAGTGGTGGGTACCCTACGAAACTGAAGGTGGCGGGGTTAAAGGTCCGGGAGCCCCCTATCATTTTAGTAGTACGCCGTGGGCAATGGGTCCACATGGCAGCGTGGGCGCTGATAGCGAAGAAGTGCTTGCAGATATTGGATGGGAGAGCACACCATGAGCGGCCCGCTTGCAGGTCTCCGTGTTCTTGATTTTACCCATGTACTGGCAGGCCCGTTTGCAACGAGGGTTTTTGGCGACATGGGCGCCGATGTGGTGAAGATTAATTCTGTCGGCCGCGCCGAGGGCGCCAATGCACCGAGTTCACCTTACTATACGATGTGGAATAGAAACAAACGTGCTTTGGCACTCGATCTTTCCCTTGAGGAAAGCCGTGATATTTGTCGAAAACTGTGTGAGAAGGCAGATATCGTTATAGACAACTTCTCGGTAGGCGTGCTGGATCGATGGGGGATTGGCTATGACTCAATCAGTAAAGTCAATCCTTCAGTTATATATGTGCAGATGTCGGGTATGGGCGACGGTGGCCCCTGGTCCAATTTCGTTACTTACGCGCCGACCATTCACGCACTTTCCGGTCTGACCCATCTAACGGGTGTCCCTGGCAGAGAAGATATTGGTATTGGATTTTCATATAACGATCACCAGGCTGGACTGCATGGTGCCATGGCCATGCTTGCGGCACTGGAGGCGCGCCATAGAACCGGAAAAGGTCAACGAGTCGATCTGTCACAATTTGAAGTAGGCGTCAATTTTGCCGGACCCACGCTGCTTGATTTTTTTGCAAATGATGTTGCCGCAAGACCGACTGCCAACCATCTACCTTATGATACTGCAGCACCACATGGATGTTATCCCTGTGCAGGTGCGGTATCAGATGCGGTAGAGGACGAACGTTGGGTGGCCATAGCCTGTCTGACCGATGAACATTGGAATGCACTAAAAGTGGTGATGGGAAATCCCGACTGGTCTGATAAAGATGTGTTCGCAACGGCGCAAGGGCGTGTTGATAATGTCGCGCAACTTGATGAACTAATGTCGGAATGGACGAAAACACTGGAAGCAGGGCAGATAATGGAAAGTTGCCAGGCTGCCGGTGTGCCTGCAGGCGTTGTACAAAATGGTATTGATCTCAGCGAGCATGACCCGCAGCTCAAACACAGGGAGTTCCTCGGTGTCATTGATTCCACACACCCGGATCTGGGTACGACCTATGCTGAAAAACTACCATTTAAATTTCAGGCAACACCCTGTGAAAGCTATGAAAGGGTCAGGATGGTAGGAGAGGATAATGTCACTGTACTAAAGGACTGGTTGGACATGTCGGATGATGAATTGGACGATGCCGAGAAGAAGGGGCTGCTCTCCTAGCAACGTTCTTTTTGAACTCATTACGAGACTTCTGCGGGTGATTTCACTTCTTGACAGGGAAAGGTTTCATCTTTCGAAGTAGCCTGTCCGGGTCAGCAGACGTGCTTTTACTCATCGCGTGATCAACCATCTTTTCGTATTTCGAATCCAGTTTCGAGGTTTTGGTTGACTCGGATTGATGATATACAGCGCCGGAAATTATTCGCCTGGTTTCTTCACTGCCACAGTGTCCGCATTTCAATGCAGCGGGTGCATCAGTATTTGGAAAGTACTTGTCCGTCAGTTCCTGACAGATCCGGCATTGGTATTCGTAAATTGGCATGCGGGGCTATGCCGCTTTTTGTTCCAGGCTGGCATAGGCCTCGAAAAAAGCCTGAAACGAGTTGTGATAGCGCAGAAACTCAAGCTTCTCCCTGGGATTGCCGGTCTTAACTACCTTGTCAGTCGTATCCAGTTGCACGACCGTCGGTCCGTTGTTTGAATGACAACCCGACAGAAAACGCTCCCACATATCGGCAGACATTTCTATGACAAAATCTGCCTCCCTAATATCCTTAAGATTGAGTTTGCTGACGGAATCACAACAAAATCCCTTGAATACGACAAGGTAAGCTGATTTTCCTACCTTGATACCCATTCTGGCGTCCACACTGCCCAACTTTCTGAATTCTGGGCTGTTGTTTACCAGATCTCTGGCTTGTTTTAGCTTCCTCGCTGTGAGGTCAGTCATTGATCTGCTCCATCGCTGAAATAAGATTGCTACTCAAATGTCGTTTTAATTCTGGCGGATGCATCAAAAAAGTCCTGAAAATTCTGGGCATACCGGTAGAAGAGATCCTGCCTGTACTGATCATCAACAGGCGATTGCGCTATACCGTCCTCTTCCTCAAGGTCCAGGCTGTTAAGGGTATGATTTGAACTTGCCCTGCCGTGTTCCTGAACATCCTGTACCATTTCTTTCCACTTCTCGACCGGCATTTCAATGATGAAATCAGTTTCGGCCAGTTCTGCTTCAGAGCTTTCTCTGGTCGTCTTACATTTCAAACCTGAAAACTCAATGAGAAAGCGCGCCTCACCTACTTTGAATCCCGCAGTGGCGTCACAGGCACCACAACCACCTCTATGCAGGCTGCTGTCTGAGTTATAGACTTCGCGAACTTCTTCAAACCATTCTGCTGAGGGGAAAACAGTCATCATCAATCCTCAATATATTTTTTCAACATTGGGTGAAGGTTCTTACCCCTGTCCACCCCCAGCCAGGTACAAACAGCAAGGTAATCTTCGATGAAGTCCCGAACCAGGCCAAGATAGGTCTCCATTCCATGTGTCTTAGCACCTTCTATTCCGTCACCCAGGACAATTGCCATGGCTGATCTCATTACGCTGTCATCCAATTCGTTAGCCATGATAGCTTCGCCGATGGTCAGCAGCGTCTGCAAAATTGCGGCTTCGCCCTTCTGGTGGGTAGCGGCATATTTTAAGTGATCGTAACCATAGGTCAGGTGTCGGGCATGATCTTCCAGCAGATGACTAAAAATATAGGTTTCAGCATCGTTGTGAGCAGAATTGAGCAGCCCTTTCAGTAGCTGTGTAATATAGGTACCGCGCAGCAGATAAAGGTAGAGGACCGATTCAGTCCAGCCACCGCTGCTTTCAAGAATCATGCGGTTTACACGTCCGCGGCTTTCCACACCCAATCCACCGCCATTTGACAGGGCTCGCTTCCTCAATACTTCCATCTGACGACCACAATCCAGTGTTGCGGTCGCTAAGAATTGCTTCACCTCGAAATATCCATAGGACATTTGATCCTGCCAGTAGTTGATGATCTCAAGCTCGGTATTGGCACACTGGGACAATTCGGTACATACCTGGCAAATAGCTCGCTCGACATCATCTGGTAGTTCTTGGATGGAATCCCATGGCACTTCGGTAGCTGGTATCCAACGGCGCTGAATTGCCTCTTCGTATAGATCGGCTGCACAGTCGGCCCATAGTTCATGCTTGCTGCGCAGGGAGTAGGGTAGTGGTGGCACACCCTGGCGTGGCAGCGCACCTCTGGGTCTGCGGGTTTGATCGTCCCAGAATTCGGGAACCTCTCCATAGATGCCGACATTGAGGTCTGAAAGACGAAGTCCGTGCTCCCCTGGTTTGACCCGAACCCCCCACTCATTGGTCAGACCCATCCATTCGTATTTGGGTTCTGGAACACCTTCTACTATCGCGGTTTCAGCGAGTGATTTCTTTGCCATACTTACCTCTCTTATGTAGGCTTTTCGGAATTTTTACCCAGCAGCAGCGTATCGCTCTGGAATGGGGGAACGACCATTTTCAAATCGCTCACCGAAACCGGCACTGATGACCCGCTTCATATACTCCTTTAACTGGCGTCGTCGAATCACGAGCAGTTTCTTGTGACCTTCGTCATAGTTTTGTCGACCTCCTCCCAGCAGGATCGCCAGGGCCTCGGCAGTTTCGGCCTGAGTTCCCGCAGGATTCTGCAGACCAGCGGTCATTTGAGATTCGGCCTCATCAAGATAGCATTCAACTTCCTCGCGTCTTTCTGGGGCGGTAGCACCCAGGCATCGAAGGTGCATGACACCGAATGCAACGTGCCGGGCTTCATCCTGGGCACATAGCCGATACATGGTTTTTTCTGCGTCGTTCTGACCGAACAGTTCTCCCATTCGAAACATTGAAAGTACAGCACCCTCACCAGAAATATGCAGTCGCGTCGACATTTCGGTGAAGTCCCTGGCGAGATCAATACTGCCGACGAAACCTGAGGTTGCGCCGGACATTCGCATCAGACCACCGCCGTTTGCCAGGGCACGCTTGCGGAAGACATCCATATGTCTGGCTTCATCCATTACCTGGGCGACCAGAACATTTCTGGCTTCGAGATAGTCCGGTGTCGTTTTTGCAATCCACTTTGCAGGCACGTCACCTGCAACGAATTCCACTTCATTGAAAAAAGTACAAAGCAGACATTCTGCCTCTTCGACGTCATCAGCCAGTGGTTCAAGGGTTTCCCATGGAATATCTGTAGCTGAACTCCACTGGCGCTGAAGCGCTTCCTCGTAAAGAAATTCAGCGTTATCCAACCAGATTTCCGAGAGTTTGTTGACAGAATAAGCACCTACCCGGTATGCATCGGGGCGTTCGGTTGAACCTCTGGGCCGACCAGACATATTGTCGCTGGTCTCGGGAAGATCCCCATAGCTGCCTACACGGATATCTGCCAGTGTTAAGCCACGGTTGCCAGGGGTTGCTTTAGTACCCCATTCACCCATGTTGTCCATCCAACTGGTATCCAACTCGTATTCGGTGGGGGTATCGACGGCGTTGCTCATGGCTAACCTCTGATCAGGGATTTGCAGCAATCATACATTATCTTTTATACATTCTTCCAGTTTGGGTTATTTCTCCCTGCAACCCACTGTGAATGCAGCGTTTAGCCGGGTCATGCCCAAAGGAAGGGTAATTTTTTTCGAGAAGATGGTATTCTCAGGCGAATTTAAAGGGTTTTCTGGAGTAGAAGAATGCGATTTATTCCGCGATGCGGAATCCTGGTTTTATTTCTGATTTCGGCTGTAAAGGCAGAAACAACGACGTTGTTAGATGGGGAGCAGATTGAATACTCTCATGGCATTTCATATATAAAACCCCTTAAATATCCTCGTCAGTTCCAACATTTCGACTACGTCAATCCTGAAGCACCTAAGGGAGGAACGGTGAGATTTCCTGAACTGGGTACGTTTGACACCTTCAATAATATTCTCAGTAAAGGTCGTCTGGTACAGGGATATACGCTTCTCGACTACCATAACCTTCTCTATGACAGACTGCTTGAACCTGCGATAGATGAAACCACAGCCTACTATGGTCGTCTTGCCGAGGGTGTTTGGGTTTCCGATGACTACAGAAAAATAGCATTCAAAATCCGAAAGGATGCACGTTGGCATGACGGCGAACCTATTACAGTAGATGACATTGTTTTTACCTTTACCACCTATAAGGAAAAGGCCTCTGCCTATATCAAAACCGCTGTCAGGGATATTGACACGGTTGAGGTGATCGGGGAGAGAGAGGTTCTTATTACCACAAAACCAGGTTTTGAAACCAATACGACACTGGTGTTTACAATAGGGCGTTTCCCCATCCTGCCAAAACATTATTGGCAGGATCATGATATTACCAAAACCACCATAGTGCCTCCGTTAGGTAGCGGGCCCTACAAAGCAGGTGAATTCATGCTGGGAAGGTACATGTTCTTTGACCGTGTGGAGGACTACTGGGGTAAAGATCTCCCTGTCAACAAGGGCAGATACAACTTCGGCAGGGTTAAATATGACTACTTTCGTGACGAAGCAATAATGCTCGAGGCATTGAAAGCGGATGTTATTGATGTCCGGCATGAAACCGTTTCTAAAACCTGGTCCTCTGAATATAATTTTCCAGCGGTGAAGGCTGGTTACTTCAAGAAAGAACTGGTCTATCTCACCCGCCCCTGGGGGATGTGGTGGCCGACAATATGGAACCTGGATCAGGAACGGTTTAGGGACATCAGGATACGAGAAGCCCTGTGGTTACTCTCAGATTTCCGGTGGTTTAATCGTGTGCTGATGTACGGCTTTTATAATTACGGCAATAGTTTTTTCTATAATTCTGAAATGGCGCAGCGAGGTTTGCCTTCAGCTCATGAGCTTAGATTGCTTGAACCCTGGCGGGGTAAAATCCCGGACAGGGTCTTCACGGAGGAATTTAAACAGCCGCAGACTACCGGATACGGATATAGCAGGGACAATATAAAAAGTGCCCTTCAGTTGTTCGAAGAGGCAGGTTGGGTAGTTGAAGAGGGTAAACTTGTCAGTGAAACAACAGGTGAACAGTTCAGTGTTGATTTTATTTTTGTTTCACCATCTTTGCTAAGGGGCAAGATGCCTTTCGTTGATACATTAACTAAAATCGGCATTAAGACCGCCGCCCGCTCTCCAGAGGTTTCAAACTGGCTTTATCGAATGCGCAATGGGTTATTTGACGGCGGGTCAACTAACTATATTCCCAGCACTACACCGGGCTTTCAACTCCGCAGTCGATTCAGCAGTGATTCTGCTGACATGAAATTCTCGCTCAACTGGGGAAAAATCAGGGATCCAGCCGTAGATGACCTTATAGACAAAATAATC
>CAZJRI010000086.1:2047-22654 GCA_964548025.1 uncultured Pseudomonadales bacterium | reverse complement strand
TGCCAATATATATTTCCTTCAGCTGATTTTTTTCCACTTCTGAAAGTGGTCGGGTCTTATCTCCCCAGTCACTTCCGCCTGCTTTTACGCGCTGCTTTTCACGCCATTTCATCTTCTTTTCAGCCCAAGCGATTGCCTTTTCTTCTGAGGCCTTTTCTTGTGGCGTAGCAGAATCAAGCTCTCCATCATCTGAGTCGTCTTCAACTGGCAGCTCCCAGTCTTCGAGGATTCCCCGGTCTCCGCGCGCATCTCCGAGCACCCATTGAGCTTCACCAGGCTTCAGACCTTTGATCTGAACATAGATTTCCCTATTGCTTAGACCCGATTCATGAAGATCATAGGCCATCAAGCATTCCTGCAAACTTTCTACATCTACCCTTTCACTACTTATCGAGTATTTAGGCTTCAGCTCTAAAGTGTTATCCGCCAAAACATCGAGGCCGGTGATCAGCTTACCTACTCTCTGCCGCAGCTTGGCTTTGGGCATATTAGTTGGCAGCGCCATTACCTTTATGTCCCCTGACTCTATTTCTGCCCTCAGAGCCAGCAGATCCGCAAAGCTAAGAAATTGGTCTACTTGCTGCTGCCCTGGCACACCAAATAAATACTGCCCCTTGGGCACCCACCATTGGTCATAAAATGCCTTAGCAGACACAAAGCCTGCCTTGGACTCAACTATCGCATGTATATCGCCGAAGTCGTCGAACAGTGCGTTAAGCTGTTTATCCTTTGCCCTTCCTTGTGTCTCGCATACCTCACGATATCGCTGGCTGCGCCTTAAGTATTCAAACCACATGTAATAAACGCTTTGAGTCGTGGGTACTCCTTTCAGCACACCACCACCCTTGCGTTTCAAACGCCACTTACCTCCATGAAACACCGCTCGAGTCCGAGGAGATAAAGGCTGCGGCTTGGGAAACCAGAGCGGCCCTCTCAAACTTTTCATGTATCATTTAATATTGGCATCATAGGTCGATCATAGTACTCATATTCTCTCATCTAGACTAGTCATGTGTTGGCAATAACGCTTTCACATTGAATTAAGAGGAAATACATATGAATATCGAAACAACCACACGTGCTATGGTCGAAGTTTGGGACATTTGGGTTACGCCAGAGATGCAGCAAGTACTTGATCACTACGATTGCGAGCAACTGTCTCGCTACCCAGGCTGCTCTATTTTGATGCTGGAAGACACTTGTTATCCAGATCTACTGTTAAAGTTTATCGCTGAAATTGAAGAGGTCTTAGAAGCTAACGGGCTAGCGTCTTTGTTTTCTGGCGTAGCCTAGGGTGCACACTGAAAATACGAAGGTTAAGGGTTTAATCTTCGTATTTTTATTCTGGTACCGATGCTTAGTTTGACTACTATTGTTGCGCGCACTAACTCTTATAAACAATAACTAATCCACCGAATTTATACGCTGTTTGATTCGAAACAATTCCTAGTGGTGCTATTTTGAAACAGCTGGGTTAAATCAACCGATTGAGCTGAACACAAATTCAATTGCTTTTCGCTCGCGTCAAAATCATCTCTGACAACCTATCAGCTAACGAAAAATATAGCTCACTGAGTTGCCCCCATCTCTTGTGATAACGAATGTCTGACTCCAATTTTGCTGACGCCCTCCATTGTCGGGCTTTACTAGTTAACGTCGCATAGAGCGTAAGCGCTACATCATTGCTGACATCTTTTCCGTTATTTCTCCTGTTACATAGATAACTTCTTGATGTCCCTAAATAGGTCTTAGCAAATTCATTCTCTGTTAAGTCTTTATGTATTGTTCTCAGTTGCGTAAATATTTCATCTGTAATCATATTTTCATTCCTTTATTTAGGATTACTTATTTTTGACAATAAGATGCACACACGGCCTCAAGCCATGGTTAAACCATAGGAACATTTTCTATTTCACCGTCTATTGCTGTGCTTACTGATGAAACTAGCTCTTAGGCAGAGCACGTCCTCGTTATTCCTATTGGCCAATGCAGTGTCTTTATTGCTATAAACTGAAACCGCGTGGTTGTCTCTAATCTCATTATCTAGTGATTGAATCAAGAAGCTGTTTTGCGATTCTCCCTCACTCCGCTGGATCTTTAACCAGTGCTGCTTAATCAATTTTAGCTGCTCTTCATTGGTCTTATCGCCATATGGAGTCATCATCACATTTGCATGGTAATAAGTAGCTTTTTCAATACATACCACCCGCTCTATTCGTGAATAGCGTCTACCCCAACGGCTTTCTCTTTGGTCATAACCCCACTCCTCGCACTCTAGCTGATAAAATAGTTTGCGTACTTGACCACTTAACGCCTCAAAATTCAGAGGTTTGCTTGTCTTGGAATTGGCATGGTTCAATACAAAATACAGTCCCGCGCCTTGCCTCGTGCACCATTCTGCATAAGCTTTCGTTATTTGATGAGTATCCATGCATGTATTTATCTCTACATGCTTATTCCGCTATGCAAATTTAGCTAATTTTCTAGCCTTCTTTGCCGTGCTAACTCTTGAGCTATGTATTGTTTTCGAAATTCGGGCGATCGAGCAAGCGCCTTTCCTAATTCGTATCTAAGCAACTCATGCTCTGTCTCGCTATCCAGCTGAGAACCTGTCTTGCTGGAATACAGACAGCTTTGAGCAACGTCTTGAAGTCCCCGCCTTAGCTCTTGTTGGAATTTGCCGAGGTCATCCTTGGTCAAACTATTCTGTGTTTTACTTTGCTCGATCTCATCAGCACTTTGCTCAATCGCGCAATTAGGTCGCACAATTCTGTTCAGAAACTTACTCTCACGATCATTCATACACTTACTCTCATTCAGTAAGTATATTTATTCACTATCCCCGTCAAATGAGCCGTTAGACGGCGCTTAGCTTGATCTTTGAGCTATTGCAATAGTCGCTTTGAACGCCGCTATTTGACGCTTAGACAGCAAAAATAGGCGGAGCTGAAGCTATTGAATGTCCAGACCAAACCCCAGAAATATATGGAAATACGCAATTCCATACTTTTTCGTTAGAACCTCAGTGATTACGCCAACTTACAGCTTCTGGCAGAAACCGGCTGCTCTTTGAAATATATGAAAATATAATAAAACTTAATAAAAACAGATATTTAAGTGATCTTATGGACGACAAGTGGTGTCTTACCGAAGAACAGCTAAGGCGGCTTCTACTTGTTACCCATGTTGTCATTGGAGCGCCCATAACAGAGGAAAGCAGAGATGAAGCAAGCACGTGTTTTAAACGACAAAGAGCTGAAGACTGTACTCAACAGCACGAAGATGACGAGATATCAGCAAAGGAACAAATTGATGATGATGCTTAGCTACTGCGCAGGCTTACGCGCTTGCGAGATTGCAAGCTTACGCATTCGCGACGTCATTGGCAGTGATGGGGAGGCAATGCAAACGATCCTCTTAGAGTGCTGGCAGACAAAAGGCTCAGAACGCCAACAAGCGTTGGTAAGCGAGAAGCTGCGCAAGGAAATCACGAAGTATGTCCTTGAACACAGAGCAAAAGCACTTCCTGACGCTCCGTTGCTGGCAAGTCAAAAAGGTGGGTCTTTCAGCAGTCAAACAATCCAGCAGGTATTCCGTAAGCTATACGGACAAGTGGGTATGGACGGCGCTAGCAGTCACAGTGGACGACGCACCATGCTCACCAAATTAGCTGAGTGTGGCGTGCATGCTCGCGTGATACAGCAAATAGCTAGACATAGTAGCTTGGCGACAACCCAGCGATATATTGAAGTATCGCCTCACTTGCTTCGCAACGCACTAGAGCTACTTTAATCTAGTTCAGCCACTTCTTGAGAATTGCCGTTATACCGAAGCATAGCAGCTCGCTCTTGCTCTGATAGATCAGCGTGATAGTAGGTTTCAGTTAGGTGTTTGAGACTGGTCCCACAAACCTTGCTGAGTGTTAACGGATTAGCATTACTCTGAAGCCGTTTGGTAATCCCATAGTGCCTGGTGCTGTAGTAGGTGAGATTGCGCGCCTTCCAGTCAGTGATACCAGCTAATTCCATCAGCTGCGCGTAGTGGTAGTACAAAGCGTCACGTGTAACACGTTCGCCATTATTCGCGGTGAAAATATAATCATTTTGTTTGGTGTACCTACTGAGACTTCGTAACCTATCGAAGTGTTTACCGCCGCGCACCTTAATCACTCTGCTCTGCCGCACTTTGCTAGTTTCAGCCAATACATTAATCGTCACTAGCCGCTGATTTTCAGCTGTATAAGTTTCGATGTTGCCCCACTTCAACTGATATAACTCACCGAAACGCATCATCGTATTAGCACCAAGAAGGAAAAAGTGCCGTACTAACTGACGAACAGAAAGATCATCATCACTCAAGCACTCGCGCTGAGCTGTTTTCCTTGCTGTATAGCTAATTAATACACGCGTAATACGGTTGTACTCATCATCTGAATAGGTACTCCGACGAAGCGAATCCGCATCAACACCTCTACGGCTAATGCTGGGAAAAATATAGTGAGCTATATTGTGCAAGCCTTCTTCAAAGGCCCATTTACACAATGCATTGATGGTAGATTGTTCGTTCTTAATCGTGACGTCTTTAGCGTTCCGTTTCTGTCGATACTGTTGATAGCCTCGAAGGCTTTTGCTTTCTAAATCGCTTAGACGAGTAACACTGCTATTGGACTCTCGTCCAACAATGCCGCAGTAAGCCACAAAATGATTAAGTTGAGACTTAATAGTGCCCCAACGTCCCTCGGTGATTGACCCACGCTTCACGTCTACATCCCAACGATGCTTTAAATATTCATCAGCAGCTTGCTGCACAGTTGGGCTGAAGATGCGCTTACCAGCATTAACGTTTGCTTTTATGGCAAAGAACTCGTTCTCAGCACGTTGAATAGCCGTATCTAAGTGCGTCGTTTTGAGTGTCTTGCGAACGTACTTTCGCTCCTCACTGATCCACATGCGAAAGTGCCAATAGCCGCCACTTTGCTGTGTTCTAACTACTTCGGCTTTGCCGCCATAGATTGGATGTTGATCCGTGAGGAAGGACTGAGATGGTGTGTTGCGCTTGCTGCGCTGTTTTTGTGTTCCGGTATTATCTACCACTAAAGCCACGTGTGCGGTTGCTGTCATGCTTATCTCTCCTAGCCAATGTACTAAGATAGAATAAGCCCCATTTATCGCGTATCAGCGTGATTTAACGCTGCTATTCTTAAATGCTACTTATGATTTGCAGTAATCGCAACCGTTTGTAACTTTCTTTGTAAAACCCCCTGTTTTGGGGGTGGTTTGTAACAAGTTTGTAACTCTCAACTCTATATAAATCAATGGGTTACACCTAACCGACTACTCCCATATCACCGCTGACATTGGCTTGCAGGATATTCAATGTGGATTCTTCCTTGGTATTAACCCCGACAAATCCATATGCTATCTGGGCAGCGTTCATACTATCGCTCACAAATGGGTTATACACACCAGGGCAACCATCAGTACTCGCCGCACACAAGACCGGATCCATCATCTCTTCAATATGCGGACGATTGGGACGGCCTTCATCCCGCTGGCTGTCTTCCCACTTGGCCAGGGTATAGGTCACATCCCATGTCCAGTTGTTGGCGAATTCACCATCCAGTCCAAATCCAATTCGCCAGGAGTTGACGTCCTGGGTGAATCTGCGACCACCTGATTCAGTCAACCTTCTGGAAGTTGCGACATCCTGAGGTGAAGTACACTGGGGATTGGTCGCACAAAGTAGGTCACCGAAGGGATTGTTCGGATGAGCCCGCCCTGTAATCCAACCGCCAAATGTTCCAACCGGGGCCATCAACTGATCCGACTCCCGGTTGGTATAATTCATCTCCAGACTCGCATTGATCACACCAAGCGCACTCGTGTCCATCAATTCGTAGTTAGCTGCTGCATAAGCACTGTAGACGTCGTGAGGTGTGGTCAGATAACTCAGTGCTGCAAAGTTAAATGCATCTGTCGCGGCATTGAATGCCCTCGAAACTCCATTGTCGACGACCTGACCGCCAACCCCTGCATCCGCACCCAGAGGCGTGAATTGTGCAGGTGTAGTTGTCGGGCTACCACCACAAATCTTCTGTGTGCCATCGTCGAAGAATGGACAGGCTGAATAACCCCGATCACCCTGACGGATTTCATCCCGTTTGTTGACCTGTGCGGCTACGACGAAATTTCCCTTGTCAAATACGGTGCCAAAGGTCACATTGAGATTGTACATATCACCATCATTCTCATCGGTAACATCGTAACCAAAGTCTATATCAACACCTTCAAAGTCTTTCTTAGTGATGATATTGACAACACCGGCGATGGCATCAGAACCATATACCGTTGAAGCTCCGTCGCGTAATACCTCTATTCGATCAACAATCGCTGTCGGTATCATATTGAGGTCAACGTACCCATCCACCGAAGAAGAGGCAAATCGTTTACCATTTACCAGTATCAATGTACGGTTTGGCCCCAAACCACGGAGTGAAACAGTCGCTAGTCCATTTCCGGCATTATTGATACCAGAACCAAAATCACCACCATTGACAGCTGGCATATCCTGGATGAAGTTTTCTAACGTCAGGTTTCCCGAAATATTCAGATCCTGCTCCGATAAAACAGAAATCGGGCTGATACTCGTATCATCACTTCGCTTGATACGAGACCCCGTGACAACAACCTCTTCTAACGCTTCTGCTTCAGCAAGAACGGGCTGCGTCGTGCCTGTCACACCTAACCCAGCGGTCAGCGCAAATGCCAACGACCAGCCTGATGCCTTTTTGCTCAGATTATTCATTAATTTTTCCCCAGTTAATGGAAATTAGTCAAAGTTTGAGATCCGACAGACAGCTCTTCACGATGGTTCTAACCATCACGAATATGTCTGAATTTGAAATAACCGGGGGCCATATAAGTAATCAGCCCAGCTAACTCTCAACTTTTTCGATTCTCGGGGGCTTAGTTGCCCAAAAAGCGAAATGGGTTTCATACAAGTGAAAAAAAATGAAAAAAATATGAAGAGAAGAGCATTTTTTTTTGTCAAACAGATCGTTATTTAAAAACAATAAACGAATGTTCTTCTAAGGGACCCGTAACCTTTTGATTAATAAAAACTTACCTGGTTTCTCTAAGAGAAGACAAGGCGTTGTGAATAAAGCTGTGAGCACGATCAAAAACACACATCGTGTTACAATTCGTGCACTCGAAGAAGGCAATAATTGAAATGAGATGTTTGTTGGCCATATTGGCATTACTATCCTTGCCGACGCAGGCTGAATTTGAGACAAACTCAACCAGTTTCGAAAATCAAACCATTACCACTGCTCTTGCCCAGGAACCACCTCAACTAAATGGCATGAAAGCCACTGACGGGGCCAGTATTTCAATCCTTTCACATGTTATGGAAGGTCTTATTCGTTATGACAGAAGAGGCAGGATCGCTCCGGGTGTTGCAGAACGTTGGGAGATTAATGATAAAACAGCCACTTTCTGGCTGAGAAACAATGCCTTGTGGAGTGATGGCAAACCAGTCACTGCACATGACTTTGTCTTCGCCTGGCAGAATGCTCTAGCTCCTGTTACCGCGTCGGAATACGCATTTATCCTTTACCCGTTGAAAAACGGCGAAAAGATCAATACAGGCGAACTGGTACCGACTGCTCTGGCAGTTAAGGCTATCGACGATCTTACCTTGCATATTGAGTTTGAGAGACCGACCGGTTACTTTCTCAAGCTTACCGCTTTTTCTTCCTACTTCCCGGTTCGAGAAGATTTCTTCAAAGCCAGAGGAGATCGTTTTGCAGCCGATGCTGGTGATCTGCTCTACAACGGTCCTTTCAAAATTACAGAGTGGGTCCACTCTGCCTCGCTAAAAATGGTCAAGAATGAACACTACTGGGACAAGGATAATATTACCCTCAACGAAATTAACGCCAACTATATAACGGCAGATACACGCGCCCGGCTCAATTTATTCATCGATGGCCAGATCGTTCACACCCGGCTTGATGGTGAGACTTACAAGGATGCACTCACGCAGAAGTTTCGTATAAGGAAATTCTCAACCGGCTCGGTATTTTTTCTGGAATACAATCACCGGGATGGGAGACCCACAAGGAATATCAATCTGCGTAAAGCAATAAGTCACGTGTTTGACGCAGATAAATTTGTGAACAATGTTCTCCAGACGCCGGGTAATCTGGCGGGTCAGAGTCTTTTCCCTGTTTGGCTCCAGGGCGTCGACAAGAAGTTCCGCCAGGAGTACCCCGCGCCACTTGGTAATGTCGATATTGAAGAAGGCAGACGCTTACTGGCCAAAGCTGCCGAAGAAATGGGCGTAAAGAAAATACCAGCATTGGTGCTGCTGACAAGCGACAGTCCAACGGCTGAGAAACAGGCTGTGTACATGCAAGGTCTGCTAAAAGACAAACTGGGTATCGATATCAAGATTGACAAACAGACCTTCAAGCAGCGTCTCGCAAAAATGACATCAGGTGATTTCGATATTGTTGCTGCAGGTTGGGGACCTGATTTTGATGACATCATGACCTTCGGCGATCTGTTTGCATCCTGGAATCTGAACAACCGGGGTAGATATAGCAATCCAGAATACGATGAACTAGTCCGCATCGCGATGAGCAGTTCAGTCCCCACAATTCGCATGGAAGCAATGGGGAAATTACAGCAGATACTATTCGATGATGCAGTGATATTACCTCAATATGAGCAGGGTGTTATTTACCTGATGCACCCGAAGGTCCGGGGCGTGGTTCGCAGAGTCGTCGGCGCAGATCCTGATTATACCTATGCCCGAGTTGTTAAGTGACCGAACTATGATTAATCCCCTGATTCGCCGGACCTCAAGCCGATGAGCCAATCTTACTGATGCTTGTTTACACCGCCAAAAGGATCCTGGCAGGCTTGATAACTGTGTGGTTTATTGCCACCGCTACTTTTATCGCCATGCATCAGGTGCCCGGCGACCCCCTCATGAACGACAAAGCCGTCTCGGCAGAGATCAGATTGAACCTGGAACGAAAATATGGTCTCGACAAACCCGTATCAGAACAATACTTCATTTTTATGAAGAATATGCTGATGGGTGATTTCGGTATTTCGTTCACCCAGCAGAATAGAAAGGTTAACGACATTATTCGTGATCATTTCCCCGTATCCGCAACCCTTGGAGTCATGGCGATTATGTTTGCTGCACTGGGGGGCATACTCTTTGGCGCACTCACCGCCATATTCAGAAATCGTCTACCAGATATCATTATCATGTTTCTTGTTATTCTGGGAATCTCGGTGCCGAGTTTTGTATTTGCTGCACTCGGTCAGCTCCTGCTTGTGAACATCAATAGTTTTGTTGGCAGAAGTGTCATACCTGTAGCTGGCTGGGGTTCACTCTCTCATATGATGATGCCTTCACTTGTGCTCGGTCTTGGTGCCATGGCATTCCTTACAAGGCTTATGAGATCATCCATGCTTGAAATCGTCAATGAAGACTATATCCGAACTGCACGGGCAAAAGGCCTGTCACCTATTCGAATATTCTTCAAACATCAGTTAAGAAACGCGATCCTGCCTATTGTTACCGTACTGGGCCCACAGATTGCGGTCATTACGACGGGCGGTTTTGTCGTGGAACTGGTATTTGCCATTCCCGGGCTGGGTCGATATTTCGTTCAGGCGGTACAACAACTCGATTACACCGTCATCATGGGAACGACTGTCTTCTATGGCGCCTTTCTGGTTTTAATGGTAATTATTGTTGATATTCTCTATGGATTTATCGATCCCAGAGTCAGGCTTAAGTAATTAACCCAATGAACCCTCAGGCATTTACTCCAAACGAATCAGACTTTGAACCGGCATCATCCGAGGTTCACGTTGAGGAGATTTCACGACCGTCGTTATCTTACTGGCAGGACGCCTGGATACGTCTTAAGAAAAACAAACGTGCAATTATTTCCCTGTATATCATTATTGGCCTTGCATTGTTTACACTCATCGGCCCGTCCGTCTGGAGAGTCGACCCTGCGCTTCAGGATCTAAATCAAATATCGCAATCACCTTCATTCCCAAAAACCGCGGTGATCGTCGCGCCTTATCAACGCTGGACAGCAATTGTCCTGGACGATTTTCCCGCTGAACCTGAAGAATTCCTTGATGTCATTCCGGCGCCTGCCAATTTTAGATTGTATGACGATGCGACAACCCAGCGAGTTCGATTGGTATGGGAGCCGGTAGTTGGAGCTGGCGGGTACAACATATATCGAAATCAACGCTTGCCGGAAACCATTAATGATCTCGGATTACCCCTGGGCTCCACACTTGGGGGAAATGAAATAAGCTATGAAGATCGACTGAATCTCGAACAACGCCAATATCATTATTCGGTAGTGCCCACCGATGGTTTTGATGAATCTGACACCTATACAGTGCTGGAAGTAACTCCCATTCTGGCAATCACCGAAGAAGAAGCACTGTCCCGCGAGCTTATCGAACCGAATAGCACAGAGATCGGCGCAAAGATAAACATCGAGTTCCATCCATTCGGTACCGATTACCTCGGCAGAGACATGCTTGCCAGGCTGATGGAAGGTGCTGGCGTATCGCTTTTTATAGGCATAGTCGCACCCTTCTTATATGTCATCTTCGGTATCGTCTACGGTGGGTTCGCCGGATACTTTGGCGGCCAGTTGGACGCCCTGTTCATGCGGTTTGCAGACTTTGTGGTTGCTTTACCCTTTCTGCTCTTCATGATCCTTTTCAAGATCGCATTCGGTATTGGACCGGGTGAAAGCGGCATCCTGCCCATGCTCATTGCACTTGTTTTACTCGGCTGGCCGGCAACAGCCAGGCTCGTACGAGGTCAGGTTCTTCAGATTCGAGAACAGGGTTTTATAGAGGCGGCACAACTTCTCGGTGCGAAGAACCACTATCTGATCATCAGGCATATTATCCCCAACACCATGGGAGTTATCCTCGTTACTCTCACATTTGCCGTACCCGCTGCCATTTTTACCGAGGCTTTTCTGTCATTTATCGGCATGGGTGTGGCGCCGCCTACACCATCCTGGGGATCAATGTGCAATGAAGGTGTTAAAACCATGTTAAGCCACCCCCACGAGCTTATCTTCCCCGCATTGTTCATAAGCATTACAGTCCTGGCCTTCAATCTCTTGGGTGACGGATTAACAGAGGCGCTAGATTCCAGAATGAGATCAAAGGAATAGTCTATGAGCGATGTTATTCTGGAGGTGGAAGATCTTGCGGTTGAATTCACAACCTATGGCGGAACGGTCAAAGCAGTTCGTGGCGTCAGTTTTTCCGTCAGTCGTGGCGAAACCCTGGCCATTGTCGGTGAATCCGGTTGTGGCAAATCCGTTTCAGTCCAATCAGTCATGGGATTGATTCCAATGCCACCAGGGAAAATTACATCCGGGAGAGCCAGGCTAAAGGGGCAGAACATTCTCGGATTACAGATAAGGGAGGCGAATAAATTTCGTGGGGTGGAGATTGGCATGATTTTTCAGGATCCCATGACGTCTCTGAATCCAACGATGTCTATTGGCGATCAGATTTCTGAAACACTTATGGTTCACCGGGGGCTTAGCCATAAAGAAGCTTTTTCCCGGGCAATTGAACTGCTGGAGAAAACCCATATCCCCGAAGCTGACAAGCGGGCCCGTCAATATCCTTTTGAGTTTTCCGGCGGGATGTTACAGCGCGCAATGATTGCCCAGAGCCTCGCATGCAATCCTTCTGTTCTGATTGCAGATGAACCCACCACCGCGCTGGATGTCACCATACAGGCCCAGATCCTGGAGTTGATGTCTGAACTGCAGCGAACCGAAAACATGTCGATCATTCTGATCACCCACGATCTTGCAGTGGTCGCAAAGATGGCTGAGAGAGTTGCCGTAATGTATGCAGGACAGATAATCGAAACAGGCTCAGTCAGAGATATTTTCTACAATTCCGCCCATCCCTATACCCTTGGACTGAAGGATGCAATGCCTTCAAACCGCGAAGACCGGGACAAACAGCTCACGCCAATCGAAGGCAGCCCACCGGATCTATTCTCACCACCAGCCGGTTGTGGCTATTTCGCCAGATGTCCTCATGCCATGAAGGTTTGCGAGAACAATCCGCCCGATGAATTTACAATAGCCTCTGATTCCGGTCATTCAACACACTGTTGGCTACAACACGAAGGTGCACCGGCGGTTTCGGGATTGCATCAATTGAGGGATACACGTGCTGGTTAAAACCGAGAATCTGAAAAAGTACTTCCAGATCGGGCGCGGTCAGACCCTGCATGCAGTCGACGGCATATCCGTTGAGATCGCCGAGAACGAGATCCTGGGACTCGTCGGTGAAAGTGGTTCCGGGAAATCGACATTTGGTAAAACGCTTATTGGACTTCATCCCCGGTCCGGCGGTACCGCTTACTACCAGGGTGAAGAACTGCCAGCAAAATTCACCGCCACAGATCATCTGAGATTCTCGAAGGAACTGCAGATGATATTTCAGGATCCTTATTCATCACTGAATCCAAGAATGACCGTATTGGATATAGTCGGAGAGGGACTTCATATTCAAGGTCAGCACAGCCGCAGCCAGATCAGGGAAGAGGTTGCCGTGTGGCTCAATCAGGTGGGTCTGAACGCAGATCATATGTCACGTTATCCCCATGAGTTCTCCGGTGGACAAAGACAAAGAATCGGCATCGCCCGGGCAATGATTATAAGACCCAAATTTGTGGTCTGTGACGAACCCATATCAGCCCTGGATGTTTCTGTTCAGGCCCAGGTCATCAATCTCCTTGACCAGCTTAAAAACTCCATGGGTTTAACAATGTTGTTCATCGCCCACGATCTTTCAATGGTACGATATGTCTCAGATCGCATGGCCGTTATGTACCTGGGTTCAGTCGTTGAGACCGGCCCTGCGAATGACCTTTTCTTCAATCCCCAACACCCATATACCCAGTTACTTATTGAATCAAACCCTGAACCCGACCCGGACGTAGAGAGAAATCGATCCCATATCGCTATAAAGGGCGAGATAACCTCTCCTGTTAATGTACAATCCGGATGCCGATTTGCAGATAGATGCCCAAAGGCGCTACCCCTGTGTCGAACAGAAACACCAGAGACATCACATGTGACCGACGCTCATACAGTGACATGCCATTTGTTCTAGTTATAGATACAGCAGGAGACATTTCGTGACAGATTCAGAAAACAAGATAACCATCTCACCTGGCGATCTAACGGATGAGGACACCCGCAATATTATCCGCCTCGCCAATATTGTTTATTTCAGGGGCCAGGCTTATGAACATGCAACCTGGATGGGTGTCACAGCGGCAAAGTGCCCAACAGATATGTGGGCTTACCAGGAGATAATATATGAACTGGAGCCTGATCTGATTGTTGAAACCGGCACGCTTCGCGGCGGTTCAACGTTGTTTTTTGCACACATGCTGGATCTGATCGGTAACGGGAAGATACTCAGCATCGATATCGAAGCTGACGACGAACGTCCCCAGCACAATCGGATAGAGTATTTCACCGGTTCTTCCATTGCTCCCGACACGCTGGACCATGTGGCTTCAAGCTGCGAGTCGGCAGACTCAGTCATGGTTATTCTCGACTCGGATCACAAAGCCCCCTATAAATACCAGGAAATGCAGGCATACCGCGAATTCGTCACGCCCGGCAACTATATGATCGCGGAAGACTCATGCTTCGACTTTTATCCAGCCTGGCCTGAATTCGGTCCGGGACCTGCTGCTGCAATCAAACGGTTTATGGAAAGTACGACCGACTTTGAACAGGTCAGGCATCATGAAAAGCACCTGCTGACTTTTGCACCTATCGCCTTTCTTCGGAAGAAAGTTGTTTAGTCAGTTTTGATCTGGCAGCAATTAAAACAGTCAGCGAATCAGCGGCCACAGACCCGATTGGCGATTACCTGTGGGAGGTCTAATTGGTAGCATTGCCTGAACAACATCCAATCCGGATCAGCTACTTTTCTATCTGTTCCCTGAGTTCCGCAACCATCGACTCATTCCATCCATCACGAGCGTAGATCCTGGTTGGAATTTTTTCGTCATTCAGATACTCAGATATCGCCTTGTTACTCATCAGACGTTTTTCGAGCATGTCAATGGTGCGCGCCATAAAGGGGTCGCCAGGGTATGATTCTTTCTTGGGCGCAGGATCACTGATGCGTTTAATGTGTTCCATATCTTCAGTGCCCTTCAGAACCTCCGCCTCGTCAATCAGGCGTTTCATTTTCTCGTTCAAAGGTACGTCGAAGATCAGATGCAGTCTCTCACCGTCCCCGTTAACGACACCGTGATCTTTGAAATTATCGAATGTCCATGCACTTCCAAGCGCAAAGTGCATGGATCGATTGCTCGCAATCAGAAAAGCACCCGGGTTGGTGACGATGGGTATATGAACCCGATAGAGATCTTCCCACTGGCTCATCAGGTCCCGGTGTTTTCTAGAGACACCGCCAGGCTCCATGCGGAAAAAGAATCCATATATCGCACCACCAAATGGCCCGTCTTCTGCCATAAAGTGCTTGATATAAGGTAGTTGATCCAGAATTGGGGCATCAAAGACAGAATCACTATAGAACGCTTCTGAATTTCCTTCATTACCACCACGCAGGAGCATCATGCCAACAGAGCAATGAATATCTCCCCAATATGAGTTCATCCACGCTTCTTCAGGGATCGATTCGTATTCAGCCACCAGGCGATCAACATCAATATCAATGTCGAAGCGACGAAAAGACTTTTTCTTATATCCTTCAGGTAACATCAAAAACCTCCAATCATTCTCTGCAAAATGATCCAGTTTTTTCAGGTCAATTTGGGCAGGGCAATATCTCTCGTTTTATTTGCCATTCGAAGTATCGAAGCTTCCATGGTTGTTTTCTCGATATCGACCAGTGGAATCCACGCGAGATCATGGGATTCTTCGCTAATTATATATTCTTCATCATATGCCTGCATCACGAAACGACAATCGTAGTGCAGATGTGCCGGTTCACTGCCACGGGCCGGTATTTCGTGTATATCGAGGTCAAATATTTCATCAAGAAGAAACCGGATCGTCTTTAATCCCGATTCCTCCTCAGCTTCTCTCTGGGCGACACGACCAATATCCGATTCCCCATCGGCATGACCGCCAAGCTGCACCCAGATATTCAACTTCTTGTGGTTTGTAAGCAGGACACTGGTGCCCAGGGGATTTAAAATCCATGCCGAACCGGTTATATGTCCGATTTCAAGTTCACGGGAAAAACACTCAGGATTGTCCTGGATAAATCTGCACATCTCATCGGCAACAATTGATTCGTCAGGAAATCGTTGACGGTAGGTGTTTATCAAACCAAGGATTTGTTCTCTGTGCATCAGCCGGTCTGGGCTATTTCCCTCGTGCGGCTGGGGCCCAGATTGGTATTCGACTCTTCGTCAAACAGATCGACCAGTTGTTCCGTCATGGCATCACCAAGTTGTTCGGCATCTGTGATCGTCACAGCGCGGCGATAGTGGTGGGTAACATCATGCCCGATACCAATTGCCACCAATTCGACCGGAGAGTGATTTTCAATTCGTTCAATCGCGTATTTCAGGTGTTGTTCGAGATAGTTGCTGGGGTTAACCAGCAGCGTACTGTTATCAACCGGCAGACCGTCAGAGATAACCATCAGAATCTTGCGATCCTCCTGTCGCCCGACAATTCGATTATGGGCCCATAAGAGCGCCTCGCCATCAATATTTTCTTTCAGCAGTTCCTCTCTCATCATCAGTCCCAGATTACGTCGAGCCCTTCGCCAGGGCATTTCTGCAGACTTGTAGATGATGTGCCTTAAATCATTCAATCGACCTGGTTGTGCCGGTTTACCCTGCTGGAGCCAGAGTTCTCTCGACTGACCACCTCGCCAGGCCCGGGTTGTGAAACCGAGAATTTCAACCTTGACGCTGCAGCGTTCAAGCGTTCGGCCCAGAATATCCGCACACATCGCTGCTATGGTGATTGACCGACCACGCATCGAACCGGAACTGTCTATCAACAACGAGACAACGGTATCTTTGAAGTTGGTGTCCTTTTCCTGCTTGAACGCCAGTGGATGGAACGGGTCCATGATCACATTGGGTAATCGGGACGTATCCAACAATCCTTCTTCGAGATCAAATATCCAGGTACGATTCTGCTTGGCCATCAACTTGCGCTGCAGTCTATTGGCCAGCTTGCTTATCACAATCATCGAATTCTGCAGGTGTTTATCAAGTACGCCCCGTAGTCGATCCAACTCTGCCGGTTCACACATTTCATCCGCAAGAACAATTTCATCGAATGAATTGGTATATGACTTGTAATGGCTTTCTCTTGGGCGAAGCCAACTGCTGTCCGCCATCGTATCTGGTGGTCCGCCTGCCTCGTCCTGTTCACCTTCGGCCTCGGCCATATCCATAGAATCGACGTCAACGGGTACTTCACCCTCAATGGCATCTGCCATCTCGGCATCACCGGTCATCTCCTGCTCTGATGCATCATCCCCGGCTTCTGTCTCCATCTCCTGCTCATCCTGATCAGCGTCGTCAGCTTCACCATCGTTGCCTTCTTCGCCCCATTCATCAGCCAGACCAAGATCGACTATCAGTTGCCGGCACACCTTCGAGAACTCTTCCTGATCAAAAAGAACATCTTCAACATGATCCAAATGGTCACCAATATGTTCTTCGATATGATCCCGCCAGAAACCGAGCACCTGTTCAGCAGTTGATGGAAGGGGATTACCCAGCTTCTCACGGATATAAAATCCAACTGCCTCACCCAGCGGTGCCTGCGATTGATGTTCTATTTCAAGATATCCATGGTGAATACAGTGTTGCTCTAGTTCTGCAGACAGGTTGTCCTGCACTCCTTTCATCAGATAAGAACCAATAGATGCAACCCTCGCCTCCTCGACGCAATCAAATACCTCCTGGGCAACTCCCGACGGCGGTCTTATTTTTCTGTGTTTCACTTCATCGTGAAATCTCACACCGAGAGCAAATTTATCCGACGTCCCCCGAAGTGCTGCGAGCTGATCTTCATTCAACCCGCCATCTGGCAGTGGTACACGCGCACGATTGCCCTGGATATACGGCTTTCCCCGGCCAAAGCTGACATTCAGCTCTTCATTGCCGGATATAGCCCTCATCGTCGAGGTTACTGCTTGTTTGAATATTTCTGTCGGATCATCTATTTGCGACACATTCCACTCCCTGCCTCTGAATACGCGAGGCAGACAATTGAAAGAAGGCTCAGGCCAAAACTACTTTTGAACTTGACTCGGGTAGCTCTTCACCCATGCAACGCTGATAGTACTCAGCGACGATAGGTCGCTCGGTCTCATCACATTTATTCAGAAATGTCAGCCTGAATGCAAAGCCGAAGTCGTTGAATATGCGAGCATTTTCCGCCCACATAATGACCGTTCTGGGAGACATCACAATGGAAATGTCACCATTGATAAATCCCTGCCGTGTTAATTCTGCTACTGAGACCATATTTGAGACCCGCTTACGATCCAGATCATCAATTTTTGATTTCACAATATCTGCTTCACGCTCATGTGGCAGGTAATTCAACGTTGTAACGACATTCCAGCGGTCCATCTGACCCTGGTTTATCTGCTGGGTACCATGGTAGAGCCCGCTCGGATCACCCAGGCCAATAGTATTGGTTGTAGCAAACAACCGAAATGACGCATGAGGACTGATAACTTTACTCTGATCCAGCAGTGTCAGCTTACCCTCAACTTCGAGTACTCGCTGAATAACGAACATGACATCAGGTCTTCCCGCATCATATTCATCGAAAACCAGTGCACAGGCTCTTTGCAGAGCCCAGGGCAGCAGACCTTCTCTGAATTCTGTTACCTGTTGCCCATCTTCAAGCACAATCGCATCTTTACCAATCAGATCCATTCGGCTGACATGGCTGTCAAGGTTGATTCGAATACAGGGCCAATTCAGGCGAGATGCAACCTGTTCGATATGGGTTGATTTACCAGTCCCGTGATAACCCTGGATCATTACGCGTCGGTTATGAGCAAACCCTGCCAGTATTGCCAGTGTTGTCTCATGATCAAAGAGATAACTGTCATCCAGGGGAGGTACGTGATCTGAGCCTGTGGAGAACGCCGGAACCTTCAGATCTACGTCCAGATTAAAGGTTTTGCCAACATCAATTTCAGTATCCGGTATACCGGTCCCTTCCAATGCATTGCCTTGCTGAGCCATTAGTACAACTGCCTAAAAAAAGAATAAGAAGCCACGATGTTTCTAGATAATTCCAGGAATTAACGATGTCGCGGAACGGAAGTGGCAAAGGATATCTTTATTGCTCCGAAAATGCCATTAGCAAGATCGACTGGGTAGACCAACGACTCTATAATCTCCGCCTCATTCAAGTATCAGAGCGTTTCACTATGGCGAAGATTTACCTGGTCAGGCATGGCCGAGCAGCAGCATCTTTCACTGATGACCTGGATCCGGGTCTGGATGATCTGGGTCGCTCCCAGGCGATTGCTTCCTGCAAAATACTGGAAGACAGTCTGCCACTGGTTCTGCTCTCAAGCCCCCTTAAAAGGGCTCAGGAAACAGCCAAACCACTGGCCGATTCAACAGGGCAGGATATTCAGATGGAAAACCGGTTAGCCGAAATTCCATCACCAGGTCTGAGCCTTGCGAAGCGTGGTTCCTGGCTTCGCAAGGTAATGTCAGGCAAATGGTCACAACAGTCCAATGAATTGATACAGTGGCGAGCTCATCTCGCTCGTTGCCTCCTTGATATCAAAGAGGATACCGTTATTTTTTCTCACTATGTAGCGATCAATGCGGCTGTTGGCGTTGCAGAAGACAGAGACGAAGTGATGCTTTTTCGACCGGACAACGGCTCAATTACGATATTTGAGACCGATGGCAACCAACTAACACTGATCAGCCGTGGATCTGAAGCGACTACTGTTGTGAACTAGCCCTATAAGCTGGCAACTCCTGCCAGTGACAGGATCAGGCTTTCCAGCTCATCCCAGGGATCACCTTTGGCGATGCCTTTTACCTGGCGATCAATCTTCCCAAGGCGTCGGAGGCATCCCTCAAGATCACTCGTCGTCCTTTTCTGCAGGCATTTGCCCACAGCCGTTTTTCGTTTTGCCCAAACGCGATTACTCTGAAGAACCGAGTCAATTCTTTGTCCGTTCACAACCGCCTGAGCCATTGAAATCAGATTTCTCAATTCTCTGGCGAGCATGGCACAAACGAACAATATGTCGTTGCTTTCAGCCCTCAGTCCCTGGATCATTTTCGCCGATCTTGCCGGTTCCTGCCCAACCGCTGCATCAATCAATCCAAATACATCATAACGGGCGCTGTCAGAAACGCCTTCTATGATCAGGTCCAGATCAACCTGATCCCCAGGTGCAATCAATCTGAGCCTCTCAATCTCCTGTACGGCAGCCAGCAGATTACCTTCAATTCTGTCGGTCAGCGCGAAAACTGCTTCACGGGATGCTCTCAGCCCAGCTATCTTGAATCGGTCATTTATCCAACGGGGTAGCTGTTTTATGTCGATTGGCCAGACCTGCACGAATATTCCTGCAGAATCCAGGCTTTTAAACCACTTGCTTCTCTGACTGCCAGCATCAAGTTTTGGCAATACCAGCAACATGGTTGTCCCCTCCTGCGGATTCTGAATATAGGCCTGCAATGCCCTGGCTCCCTTGTCCCCGGGTTTGCCACCGGGTAGGCGCAATTCAAGCAGTTTCTGTTCGGCAAAGAGGCTCATGCTGTTGGCACTGAATAGCACCTGTTCCCAGTCGAATGCGGAATCAATATGAAATAGTTCTCGCTCGGTATAACCCATGCTCTTCAGGTGCGCACGGATGGTATCGCAGCTCTCCTGGACCAGTAAGGGTTCATCACCACTTACTATATAAACCGGTACGACACTTTTTCCCAACTGTGCTGCGAGTTTCTCCGGATAGATCTTCATAGTCCTGCTATTGCCCGGACTCTGTACCGGTGCCAGCCATCTGTCTCAAGCCTGCGCTGAATCGACGAAGTATCTGGTTGGCTATATCCCGGCGCATTTCTTCGGTCAGCATTTCTTCCTCTTCCGAGCTGCCTACCAGGCTGGATCTGTCAAAACTGTATATTCTCTCGGCCGCGAGTAACGTTGGTCTGATGAGTGCTTCACCCGTAGTGCTATCTATCTTAAATTGCGTCTCAAGCCTTAACTCATATTCTGAGACGCTGATGTCAGTTGATGTTGCCACAGGCCTTCGTGTCGTCCTCTCCGACAGTATTGAAATTGAATACTCAGCGCCTGAAGCTGGCTTGAGTTCTATCCCCTGGGCTGCCAGCATCCGCTCCAGTTCACGAGAAAACTGGCTATATAGATTCGTCGCTGTGACATTTACGCTGGCGGCTGGTATCTCATAACCTTGTGTACCCCTCAGATGGAATCCGCATCCCGCCAATGCAATTATCAATAAAAAAGTGGTAATGAATCGCATCACG
>CAZJRI010000086.1:0-2037 GCA_964548025.1 uncultured Pseudomonadales bacterium | reverse complement strand
TGACTAGTTTGTTGGGGACAACAATAACCTTTCTGATGGTTTTACCGGAGATAAACTTGTCGACATTCCTGTCTGCTCTGGCCAGCGCTTCGACCTCATCTTTTGACTTATCCGGCGCAACTTGAAACTTGCCCCGCAGTTTTCCGTTCACCTGCACAACCATCTCTACAACAGTTTTCTCAAGGGCATTTTCATCTACTTTAAGCCAGGTGACTTCTTCAATCTGTGTATCATTCATCTTGCCCCAGAGCTCCCGCGATATATGCGGCGTTATAGGTGACATGATGAGTACCGCTGCATTCAACGCTTCACCAACAACTGCACGACCCTGACCAGACGTATCTTCAAACTTGGACACCTGATTCATCAAGGACATAACCGATGAGACAACAGTATTGAAAGTCAAACGGCGACCGTAGTCGTCTTCTGCCTTTGCAAGTGTTTCATGCACAGCGCGTCTAAGCTCTTTCTGGCCTTCGGTTAATGACGATGGATCAACCTCAGGCACCTCACCGATCTGCAGATACTCATCAACAGAATTCCACAAACGGGTACGCAGCCAGCGTGCTGCAGATTCAACTCCGTGCTCGGACCATTCGAAAGAATGTTCCGGTGGTGCAGCAAACATCATCGCCATTCGCACAGCATCAGCGCCATATTTGTCCAACAGGATCTGCGGGTCGCCAGCATCACCGGCAGACTTCGACATCTTCACCCCGTTCTGCAGCACCATACCCAGCGCCAACAGTTTTCTAAAGGGTTCATCCGAATCAACCAGGCCCTCATCACGCATGATTTTGTGAAAAAAGCGGGCATAGAGCAAATGAAGAATTGCATGCTCCTCACCACCGACGTAGTGATCAACTGATGTCCAGTATTTTGCACGTTCATCCAGCATCTCACTATCATTCCCGCTTGCTGCGAATCGCGCGTAATACCAGGAAGATTCCATAAAAGTATCAAATGTATCGGTCTCTCTTTCAGCTTCTCCGCCACATTCAGGGCAACTGGTCTTGTACCAATCAGGCATTTTTTTGATAGGAGAACCAACCCCGTCAAATTCAACTTCAGTGGGCAATAGCACCGGCAGCTCAGAGTCCGGTACTGCCACCGAACCACATTTCTCACAATTGATCATGGGAATGGGGCATCCCCAGTACCGCTGCCTGGATACACCCCAGTCACGCAGTCTGTAGTTGATCTGTTTTTCGCCCAACCCTCTTTCTTTCAGAGCCGCGGCAATGGCATCAAATCCTTGCTGGAAGTTGAGATCATTGAACTCACCGGAATTAACCAATACTCCGTTTTTTGACAAATAGGCTTCCTGGCTGATATCACAGAATTCATCACTGTCCTTCCCGGGCGCGACAACCTGGACGATATCCAATCCATATCTGCGGGCAAATTCCCAATCCCTCTGGTCATGACCTGGCACGGACATGACGGCACCCGATCCGTATTCCATCAGCACGAAATTTGCCACCCAGATGGGTATATCCTCACCAGTAAGCGGGTGACTGGCTCTAAAGCCGGTGTCCATGCCAAGCTTTTCCATTTTCGCCATATCCGCTTCGGCAACCTTAATCTGGTTGCATTGCTCCAGAAATTCCGCCAATGCAGGGTCATTTTCTGCGGCTTTTTTTGCAATTGCATGCTGAGGTGCAACGGCGAGGTAGGTCGCCCCCATTAACGTATCAGGCCGGGTAGTATAGACAGTCACCCCTTCTCCAAATGTTGAATCCCCATCAGGCAAAGGGAAAGTCATCTCAACGCCTTCTGACCGACCAATCCAGTTGCGCTGCATCGTCTTGATTTTCTCTGGCCAGCCGTCGAGTTCATCCAGATTGTCCAGCAGTTCCTCGGCATAGTCGGTAATCTTTACAAACCACTGTGACAGTTCTCGTCTCTCAACAGGCGCATCTGAACGCCAGCCCTTGCCGTCAATTACCTGCTCATTGGCCAGCACTGTCTGATCCACTGGATCCCAGTTCACCCAGGCTGCTTTCTTATAAACCAGACCCTTTCTGAACATCCTGG
>CAZJRI010000085.1:0-22731 GCA_964548025.1 uncultured Pseudomonadales bacterium | reverse complement strand
AAGCACCAGACTTCAAAACCGAATTGAGGCGAGCCTCATCATTTTCGCTTGTGACCATCAGGATCGGGATGCTCGATTGTGTCGAGTCATTCCTGATGTAATTAGTCAGGCGTTCCCCGTCCATTTCGGGCATATTGAAATCAGTGATGACAACATCAAATATCGATTCTTCCAGTTGCTTCACCGCTTCTACGCCATCGTTGGCAAGACAGATATTTTCCATTCCCATCTTGCTCAGCAGTTTTCTAATGTGCTTGCGCGCGGTGATACTATCGTCCACCACCAGTACTCTCAGGTTTTCCGCGTCCCATTCAGTGGTTTGAAATTCATCTGGTTCAATAAAATCTGCAGTTGCCTTTAATGCCATATGCATGTCACTGACACTGAAAGGTTTTGGCAGAATTGCCATTACACCGGCCTGCTTTACCGGATCAAGATGTTCATAGCGATCCTCACTCGAAATGAGCATGAACGGAACATCTTTGAGTTGCTCGTCCTCTCTCATTTTTACGATCAGCTCGGTCCCGGTCATATGATCGAAATACATACAACTCATGACGAGATCAGGCACGAAGGACTTCATGCTATCAAGGGCGACCTCGGGATTTTCAACACAGTGAACATTCTTGTTACCTGCTTCATTCAATCTGGATTCAATAATCCTCTGTTGAGTACGCGAGGGTTCAATCAACAGGATTGATAAATCACTGACGGCTAATCGAGACATGGTATCCAGACAAAATTGTATTCGATATTCTAATTGTAGCTGCCGAATCAATCCTCGCCATGAAACGGGCCGGAGCCTTTTAGAATCATCACATCACGTTGATTTAACAGTGTTTTTTGTATGCAGGATGCCAAATATGAGTTAACCGGGGATCTCGTCAATGACACCCTTTCTCAGCAGATGCTTCAGTCCTTCTCGCTTGCTGAGTGGACTCAAAGCCTGACTGTATTCAACCACGAAAGTCACGACCTCATCAGGCGAGGTCTTGCTGTATTCTCTTAGCGCCCAGCCGATGGCCTTTCGAATAAAAAACTCCGAATCAGCCATATTGAGCTTGATATTGCCGAACAGAAGTTTTGTGTCTGTCTGATCTTTGTATTTGAGCTGACAGATGATGGATACTCTTCTCTTCCACATATCTTCAGCCCTCGCCCACCGGGACATCTCCCTGGTCATCGGCTCAGGAAAATCCATCAATAGTTCAGCCAGTCTGTTCGACAAACTGTCGACATAATCCCACCATGCGCCCGTGACGATCATCTCTTCATAAACGCTGATTGATGACATTGACTGAAAGGACCGATAATCTTTCACTGCCGTCAGCGCAATCGCAGCATACCGCTCCTCTCTGAACTCGGCGCGATTCCACAAATCAAGGATTCCATCCCGCCACATCTTCTCGTTTTTCTGGGGAAATTGTTGAAACAGGTTTTTGAAAATCTTCTTCTGAAGCGGAGACTGGACACCGTGAAAAGGCATCTCGGATTTCATATAACGTTGCATCTCACGGGCTTTATTCTGATTCGAGAATTTCGCGAGTTCGTTTTTAACTTCCCGTGTCAGCGCTTTCATGTGCTATCCAACGTTTTCGGTTAGCCCGCCCTCCTCGATAGGATGTCGCAATCGCCTCGCCAATTCTCAATTCGTAGAGTACGTATCGTTCAGAGGGTCGATAACTGCAGATCGATTCGGCAGTTTTCCTGATCTCATGGTCTGTAATTTGTTCCACCATGCCGGTGATCTGGAACTCACCACTGCTCCCGGAGCTGTCCGACATGCCGCAATGAAGGCAGAAATTTCCATTCAGCCGAAAATCCTTCACCTTGGATGAATTGGGTTCAGCAAACATAAAACAACGACCTTTACCGACGACTGCAGTAACTGGATGAGTTCTCGGTTTACCGTTTTCCCTAATCGTCGCAAGATAGGAGACCTTGCCATCAATCCGGGTTTTTCCAAATGAGGCCACTTCCGGTGCTTCCTGGGCCATCATCTCCCACGACAATTCACTCAAGATCAACTCCTCTGGTTAATAAGCAGTTCAACACAATCGATTCAACACAATCGATTCAACACAATAACAATCACCAAATTCTAACATTGTGACCCGGTTCCTTAAACATCACACTGGAGGTAGGTTCTATGATGATTACCATATTGGCAGCAAGTCATATTTGCTTCAGGTCAGATTGCTAAATGCTGAAATTGTTACAGGCAGTTCGACGGATTCACCAATCATTTCTGCCAAACCCTGAAGTTGAGGAGCATAGTTTCGCCATCGATTTCTCGATGCGTGATAGATGGGTTTTCGAACCTGTCTAAAACTGGCAGTCTTGACGGTTCGTTCGGTTTCATAGAATCTCAGACAATTCTCTTCAAATTCCAGTTCACAGTAATCGAGCATACGACGGGTTTCTTCTTCCTGGTTGTCCAGCAGGCTCTCATAGGCCACATTTAGAATTCTTTCCGGGAAAATCTGATTCCAGTGACTCATTAACCGTTTATAGTCATTATAGAAACCGGCCAGCGCACCAAGGTCGAAGCTATAGTCCTGGCCCTGGGTAAAGTTCTGGAAAAAACAAGATAAGCAGGTGTCGAGTGGATTCCTTGTCGTATGAATGATTTTGGCATGAGGGAGCATCAACAATATCAGGCCGATATAGATAAAGTTGAGCGGGTGCTTATCGATGATTCTCGGAAAGTCTCCACCGGCTACCTTATTAATCCGCGCATTGTATTCCTCACCTAATTCATAAAGTTGCCTGCTGCTAAGTCCCGGCACACAATTTGGGTAGACTGCATTGGTGCGACTGATTTTAGCAGCTTTGGCCGCGACTACTTTCATGTCAATGAGTTCACCAGCACCATATACCCCTGAATGGCTGGCAATGATCTGCTCTACGAGGGTTGTACCTGATCTCGGCATGCCCACAATGAAAACAGGTTGCTGTCCCGGGTACCCGACAGGATTGGGGTATTCAATTTGCTCCTGGCTGAAAACATAAAGCGTGTCTTTGACCTGTTGATTGAATCCCTCGGAAGAAAACTTTCTCTGCGTCGCCCTGTTACCAGCGACGTAGTGTTCAAAGGCATCGCTGTAGGCGGCGATATCGTCGAAATACTTGCCTGCTGCAAAGTGAAAATAGCTGCTTATACTGCTGCTTATTTTACCTGATCCGAGTTGTTGCAGAATTTGATCAACAAAGGGGTCGCCAGGTTTAAAGGTCACCATCTCAGCCAGACCCTGGTATGCCTCACCATAGTCCGGTTTCAGTTCTATCGCTTTTCTAAACTCACTCTCGGCTTCGGTCAATCTCCCCAAACGCCGATAAATCCCTGCTATGTTGTGGTGAAAAGCAGGTGCCCTGGGCTGTAGCTGGATTGCTTTCTCAATCATCGCAACCCCTTCGGTCATCTTATCGCTCTCACAACGAATCAAACCGAGTAAATGAAGCGCATCAAAATTCTCGGGATTCGATGCCAGAACTTCCTGGTAAATGGACTCTGCGTTATCAAGCTCACCAGCCAACTGCAATTTCATTGCAGACTGTAATTTTTCGCGTGTGGCTTGCGTACTCATGACTATCGCGGCATCTCCATCTGGCCAAATCCACCGACTATCACATCAACCTGATGCGAATCACCCTGGGTATCCACCAGATTCAATTTAAATCGTGCACCTTCTTTGAGCGGATTTACCAGCCCCATGAGCATAATGTGCCTGCCTCCCGGCTCAAGCTTTTCTGTATCGCCAGCATTGACGATAAATGGATTCACATGCCTCATTCTCATCATGCCATCGATCTCGATACTCTCATGAATTTCTCCCTGCCTGGCAACCTCGGTTCTTATCTCGTCAATCTGCACTGGATCTGCCGCAGGATTTATCATTCGCATATAAACAGCTCCCATTGGCATACCCGGTACCGTTGCTCGTGCCCATGCAGCTTCAATAATCAACTCACCAGCCATCACAGGTTGCATTACCAGCAAAAATATTCCCAAGATCAATCGCTTCATCCCAACCTTCTATCCCAATTCTTCCTCGCAGTATATCACCAGTTAAAGTGCCCCCTGGGGGCTCTTTAACTGGCTGCTGGCTGCTGGCTTCTGGCTCCTAGCAGCTAGTAGCTAGTAGCTAGAAGCCAGTAGCCGATTTTCTATTTGACATGCAACCATATGGTTGCATAAAATATTCCCATGAAAGATGTTTTTAAAGCCCTGGCTGATGAGAGCCGCCGTCACCTGCTGGATGAGCTACGTAAAAAAGATGGACTTACCCTCAACCAGCTTTGCGAAGGTCTGAATATCAGTCGTCAGGCTGTCAGCAAACATCTGCGCATACTGGAAGAGGCGAATCTTGTTATCTGTATGCAACAGGGTAGAAACAAGCATCACTACCTGAATGCAGTACCTTTGCAACAAATCGTCGACCGCTGGGTTGGGGGATTCAAGCAAGCTGAATCCCGCGCGCTTCTACAACTAAAGAAAGATCTGGAGACCAGAAATGAATGAGCAACATCATGTATCAGTAATTTATATTAAGGCAAAACCGGAACAAGTCTGGGAAGGGCTGACCTCAGCCGAATTTACCCGGCAGTATTTTCATTCTACCGAAATTGAGTCGAACTGGACCTCCGGGTCGAAGGTCACATTTTACAATCAGGACAGGTCCGTCGCTGTCGAAGGAGAGATAATTGAAGCTGATTGCCCGAACAAACTCGTTTATACCTGGCATGTGCATTATGATCCTGCTGCCATGGCAGAATCACCCAGCCAGGTTACATTCCTTCTGGAAGAGGTAGAAGATTCAACCAAACTGACACTTGTTCACGACCATTTTCCACCGGACAGCGTTGTATATCCAAGCATTCGGGAGGGTTGGATCATGATCCTGTCAAACATGAAAACACTGTTGGAAACTGACACGGTTATGGCAATATCCTAACCAGGGAATTACAGCCATAACGAGACAGAAATTCAGATGCCAACAAACAATTTTTACTCCACCTGCCAACAGCAGTTTTCCGATAATGCTGTATTCATCAAACAGCCGGGAGATGAAACGCCAATCACCTACGGTGACCTGCATAGAGAAAGCGGCAGAATCGCAAATCACCTCACGAGTCTCGGGTTAGGCAAGGGCGACCGCCTGATGGTTCAGGCGGAAAAATCACCACAGAACCTCTTCTGGTACTTCGCCTGCCTGCGAGCCGGTCTAATCTATTTGCCTCTGAACACATCCTATTTACAACACGAACTGGCTTATTTCGTGGCAAATGCAGAACCGGCTCTTGTTTTGTGTGACCCTTCAAAACAATCAGTTTTTGAAGAGATCGGATCAGCACCCATTCATACACTTGATGCCCGGGGAAACTATTCCCACGATCTGGGGAAGGAATCTGAATTCACCGATGTCGAAACCGACGCAGATGATGTCGCCGTAATTGTCTATACCTCGGGCACAACGGGAAAACCGAAGGGTGCGATGATATCTCACGGGAACCTGATTTCAAACGCAAGAGCTCTCTCGGAGACCTGGCAATGGCAGACAGATGACGTGATATTGCATGCACTGCCAATTTTTCATGTTCACGGTTTGTTTGTCGCAACCCACCTTCCGGTAATGAGCGGGAGTGCGATTATCTTCCTTTCTAAATTCGATCCGGTTGAAGTCGTCCGATATTTACCAGAATCAACTGTCTATATGGGTGTGCCCACGAACTACGTTCGCCTGCTTGCACAGGATGATTTCAATGCCAGCAACTGTAAAAACATGAGATTGTTCACTTCCGGTTCCGCGCCGCTTCTGCCACAGACATTCATGGAATTTTATGATCGTTCAGGCATGAAGATTGTTGAGCGCTACGGCATGACTGAAACAGGCATGAATACATCAAACCCGATTGATGGAGACCGAAAGCCAGGCACGGTAGGAACACCTCTGCCGGGAGTCGAAGCAATGATCATCGACGAGGATGGCTCAAATGTCGACATAGACAAGCCAGGTGATCTGCTGGTCAGAGGAGACAACGTATTCAAGGGATACTGGCGGATGCCTGAAAAAACAGCGGAGGAATTTAGCGCCGAGGGTTTCTTCAAAACCGGTGATATCGCAAGTTTCGATCAGGATGGATATATCTCAATAATAGGCAGAGACAAGGATATGATCATCACAGGGGGGCTGAATGTCTATCCCAAGGAAATTGAAGCCGTCATCGACAATATTCCCGGCGTTCTGGAATCTGCTGTGATCGGGCTGCCCCACCCGGACTTCGGCGAAGCCGTGACGGCTATCGTCGTCAAACAAAATGATTCCACGGATCTCAGCGAACAGCAGATCATCGGCTTTCTGAAAGAAAAAATAGCAGGTTTCAAAGTTGCCAAGCAAGTCTTCTTCTCATCGGAATTACCAAGAAACACCATGGGCAAAGTTCAGAAGAATATCCTGCGAGAAAATTACAACAGTTAGACTGTCCGATTATCGCAAGACACATCCGCCGGGCTTAAGACACCATACAAACAGCGTTGAAGTCTGTTAGAATTCGCGCCGTCTGGTCAGCTCAAAATGCAATGAAGAGACTCGGTATACTTGCTTCTCACCGGGGCACAAATTTTCAGGCAATTATTGACGCCTGTCGCAACGGTCAATTGAGTGCCAGACCGGTTGTTGCAATCAGCAACAACAGTAAATCCGTCGCACTACAAAGAGCCCGGGATGCAGGTATTGAAACAGCCCATTTGTCGAACAGGACACATCCTGATCCGGATGAACTTGATCATGCAATTCTCGATTGCTTGACAGACCATGATATAGACATTGTTATCACCGCCGGTTATATGAAAAGGCTGGGTCAACGGACACTTGGGCACTACGCGGGGCGTATATTGAATATACACCCTGCTCTATTACCTAAATACGGCGGGAGGGGCATGTACGGAATGAATGTCCACAGGGCCGTCATTGAAAGCGGCGATACCCAGACGGGAGTCACGATCCACTGGATAGAGGGAGACTACGATACGGGACCCGTGATCGCACAGCGCACCATTTCGGTCAGGGAAGACGACTCACCTGAATCACTAGCCAGCAGGGTACTGGAACTTGAACATACCCTTCTAATCAAAACCCTTTCGGATCTCCTGGAGTAAAATCATGAGAGCAAATCCCAGAGCCCCAATTGCCCTGATGACCTGTGAATCGGGACGATCATTTGCTGAGGCTGTAGCGGGTCACATGAACCATACACTGGTGCCATCGACCGAAACATGGTTCGCCTGCGGTGAGGGAAAGATGGAAATCAATGCTAACGTGCGCGGCCATGACGTTTACATATTCCAGTCGCCGGTAGGACGCCAGGATAGTCGGTCAGTTTATGACAGATTCATTATGTTATTACATGCTGTAGAAGCAGCGGCATTATCAGATGCGCAATATATCACAGCGATTACACCCTACTATCCAGGTGCACGGCAGGACAAACGCAAGGGTCGAACCAGGGAGGGAATCAGCGCAGGTCTGTTTGCGAGGATGTTACAAAGCGCCGGTGCAGACAGAGTGGTTTCGGTAGAAATTCACAACGACGCAATCGCAGGAATGTTTAATCCTTCGATGGCTCATCTGGAAAACGTTTTTCTTACCCGGCATCTGGTTGAGTGGTTGCGCTCAGAAAAACTGGTCGGGGATGTGGTTGTTTCGCCTGATGTTGGTTATCTGGAGCGAGCCCGTGCTTTCGCCGAGGAACTTGAAGCAGATCTTGCCGCACTATCAAAGGAAAGAGACTATTCAAAACCCAACCAGGTATTCCGCTCTACACTCATCGGAGAAGTAAAAGACAAGAGTGTATTACTTGTTGATGACATCGTGGATTCCGGCGGTTCAGTTGTAGCCGCTGTCGTTGAACTGAAAGCACATGGCGCCACTGATATCACTGTCGCATGTAGCCATCCGATACTATCGGATCCTGCCTGGGATCGGCTATCTTCTCTGCACCAGCAATCGAAAGCAGAAAACTGGAAATTCAATTTTGTCGGTACGAGTACCATCCAGCATCTTGACACGCCGGATTGGTATCACACATTTAATATCGAAAAGCTGCTGTCGACTATCGTTCAGAAGATAAACTCAAGGGGTAGCGTCACCAGGGTTCATCAGGAACGGGAATAATCCAAATCTTGACAAGTTCCCCTTTTTACATGATGCTTAAACTATGAATCAAACCAGTCGCAACCCGAATATTATAATTAGCATCCGAATGGCAGCGGTGGGTTGACACTTGGAAGCAAGTTAAAGGAAACCCGCCAGAAGGCGGGTTTTTTTTTGGCTTTGCAGTAACAAATATGCCTTTTCTCTGAAGGAAGGAAAACAAAGTGAGTAAGAGTCCAAATCCGGCGAATGATGATTTTTCATTCGTCGCTGGTGAACACAAAGTACTTGAGTTCTGGCAGGAGAATCAGACATTCCTGAGGTCGTTACAACAAACGGAAAATTCAGCGCCTTATATCTTCTATGACGGCCCACCCTTTGCAACTGGACTCCCCCATCATGGTCACCTGGTGGGTTCAATCCTAAAAGATGTGGTTCCACGTTATTTCACAATGAAAGGCTTTCACGTTCAACGCAGATTTGGCTGGGACTGTCATGGGCTACCGATTGAACACGAAATCGATAAATCACTGGGCATGTCATCGCAGGAAGCTGTCGAAAAACTTGGCATCAAAGGTTACAACGACGAATGCCGGAATATTGTCCAGAGATATACCGCAGAATGGGAAACGACGATTTCAAGAATTGGCCGCTGGGTTGATTTCGAGAACGACTATAAAACGATGGAACCCTGGTACATGGAATCCGTATGGTGGGTCGTCAAGCAACTCTGGGAAAAAGATCTGATCTACAAGGGATTCAAGGTTGTGCCTTTTTCCACGGCACTGGGTACAGTTCTGTCAAACTTTGAAGTGAGTTCAAATTATCAGGACGTTCAGGATCCTGCCGTTACCATTCTCTTTAAACTATGCGATGAAGATGCATATATCGCAGCATGGACAACGACTCCCTGGACACTGCCTTCAAATCTTGCACTTTGTGTAGGCGATTCGATTCAGTACGTCAAAGTTCACGACGATGAACAGAATATCGATATATATCTTGCCAAAGACCGACTGGAAGAAACCGGAAGCGGTAAATCCCTTTCTATTATCGATCAGATGAAGGGTTCGGATCTTGTCGGGCGGGAATACGAACCTCTATTCGGATATTTTGCCGAGTTGAGAAGTGAAGGCGCCTTTCAAATACTGTCAGATGACTATGTCAGCACCGACAGTGGTACCGGAATTGTCCATCAGGCACCTGCATTCGGTGAGGATGATTATAGAATCCTGAAAGCTGCAAAAATAGACGCACTGGTTTGTCCGGTCGATATGAGCGGTAAATTCACCTCAGAAGTCACAGATTTTGCAGGTCAGAACGTCAAGGATGCGGATAAAGATATCATCCGATTCCTGAAAGACAGTGGACACTTGTATCGTCATGAGACCATAGAACACAGCTATCCATTCTGCCCAAGATCCGACACCCCCATCATCTATCGGACGATAGATTCCTGGTACGTGAAAGTAGAGCAGATGCGAGACAGGCTGATTGAACTCAACAAGGAGATTAACTGGGTTCCAGGACACCTGAAAGCGGGTCGAATGGGGAACTGGCTTGAAGGTGCCATCGATTGGGCCATATCCCGCAATCGATACTGGGGCACCCCTCTGCCTATTTGGATAAACGACGTTACAGGAAACAAAGTCTGTATAGGTTCGCGGCAGGAACTCGAAGAACTCACTGGTTCTTCCGTCTCGGATCTGCATCGTGAATACGTTGATCCACTGACATTTTCAATCGAAGGAGAAGAAGGTACCTATCACCGAATAGAAGAAGTTTTGGATTGTTGGTTCGAATCCGGTTCGATGCCTTATGCACAGTTACACTATCCATTTGAGAATGAATCTGTATTCGATCGTGGATTCCCTGCAGAGTTCATCGCCGAGGGTCTGGATCAGACAAGAGGCTGGTTTTATACGCTAATTGTTTTGGGGGCAGCCCTCTTTGATACGCATCCGTTTAAAAATGTCATTGTTAATGGCATTGTGATGGCCGAAGACGGTAAAAAGATGTCCAAGCGGCTAAAAAACTATACGGCCCCTGACGAATTGATGGAAAGCTATGGCGCCGATGCCCTGCGTCTATATCTAATAAACTCAGGCCTGGTTCGGGCAGAAGAACAGCGATTTGCTGATTCCGGTGTAAAAGATATGGTCCGCCGGGCGCTACTGCCATGGCTAAATGCATTTAAGTTCTTCAACACCTATGCAGAGATCGATGCCTGGCGCCCCTCAGATAAGCCGATCAGATCACACAACATCATGGATCAGTGGATTCTGTCGAGATTGCAGACTTTGAAATCGAATATCGCAAGGGAAATGGAAGGATATCGACTTTACAACGTGGTACCAGCACTATTCGAATTCATCGAGGACCTGACTAATTGGTACATCCGGCTAAATCGTACCCGATTCTGGACCGAAGAGATGAATGAGGACAAAAATGCAGCCTATGAAACCCTGTTCACAACACTTTATGAACTGGGTCTGAGCATGGCGCCCTTTGCACCTTTCCTCTCTGAATCAATCTACCAGGCACTTAGATCACTATTGAAACCAGAAGCTCAAGAATCTGTACATCTCTGTAACTATCCGGAAGCTGAGAGTTCGCACATCCAGCCAGTGTTGGAACAGGCAGTAACCCGGATGCAGCATATAATCCTTCTGGGCAGACAGAAAAGAAATCAGCAGAAGATTAAAACCAAATATCCCCTGCATTCGCTGACGATAATCCACAAAGACCGGGCGCTATTGGATGAAATCTCCAAGCTCGAAGAATATATTCAGGCAGAATTGAATATTAAGAAAGTTGATTATTCTGAAGAAGAATCCCGCTATATAAACCTTTTCGCAAAGCCTAATTCGCCGGTACTGGGAAAGCGCTTCGGCAAGCAGTTCAAAGACGTTAAAAAACGCATTGAATCTCTCACTTCCGAGACAATCAGCAACTTTCAGGAAGAAGGTAGACTGGATCTTGACGGCGAAGTATTTCAGCAAGATGACATCCTGGTCTTTCGGGAAGCGAGAGAGGGTACCAATGCACTATCCGATCGGTTTATTTCCATCGACCTCAACTGTGAACTCGATGACGACCTCATCAGCGAGGGATTGGCAAGGGAAGTTGTAAACCGGATTCAAAAATCCCGAAGGGATCTCGGTCTTAACGTTGTGGATCGAATCAAGGTAGGCATCGCAGCAAGCGAGAAACTTCAAACCGCTATTTTTGCCCATCAGGACTACATCAGGAAAGAAACCCTGGCGTCAGTACTTATAGAGGGAGTCGGTGAAGAACCCCTGCATTTCGATATTGATGATCACAATCTAACCTTGTCAATCGAGAAGGTGGAATAAATAACCGTGCAACCGTCTTGCCCGATACTCGAAAGGCATTAGATATTATTAATATCTATATGATTTTATTGAAAATAATTAGCACACAAATGCTTGAAAATCACACCTTTAATGTTCAAATCAGCGCTTGAACTGGTTAGTATATAGCCCTTACCTGAAGCAAAGCCCGAATCATGGAAGATATACTAGACAGTTCACTGCCAGACATGGCGGCAGGGATTCAAAACAAGGAAGTCACTTCAGTACAACTGGTACAAGGCTTTCTCGACAGAATAGAAAAGGTAAACGATCAACTCAATGCTGTCGTTTTATCCAACGCTGAACGGGCACTGAAACTAGCTGCCAAAGCGGACGACGACCTCAAAAACGGTAATCTTTACGGTCCACTTCATGGTATTCCCATGACAATCAAAGACAGTCTGGACACACTGGATACAGTAACCACATGGGGAACGACAGGCAGACAGGACTTCAGACCCGGAAGAGATGCAACCTGTGTCGCAAGGCTGAGGGAAGCCGGGGCAATATTGATAGCCAAAACCAATACGCCTGAGTTCACCTTGAGCTTCCAGACCGACAATCTCGTCTATGGTCAGACTAAAAATCCCTACGACACAACCCGCACACCCGGTGGCAGTAGCGGCGGTGCAGCGGCAATCATCGCGGCTGGTGCATCTCCATTCGATATTGGCACCGATACAGCCGGAAGCATTCGATTACCCAGTCATTTTTGCGGTATCACCGGTATAAAACCGACATCAGGACGAGTTCCCTGTACGGGCAATGCACTGCCCAGCAGCGGGCTTCTGGCACCGCTTACTCAACCCGGACCTATGGCGCGCTCGGTTACCGATCTAGCTTGCCTGTTACCGATCATTTCCGGTCCTGACAAACTGGACCCATACGCTGTACCGGCACCTCTGAATAATCCAGACAATGTTGATATCAGATCCCTGAAAATTGCATACCATGCCGACAACGGGATAAAGACGCCCATGCCGGATGTCGTCGATACCATTAACCACGTCGTCGGATTATTCTCTGAAAGTGGCATTGAGGTAATGGAAGCCAGACCTGCGGGTCTTGAGATGACTGAATTTATTCGCAACAGGGTATTTGCAGCCGACGGCGGAGAGTTTATTGAAGCCCTCCTGGAAGATTGCAGAACAGAAACTCCTTCACCCAAAATTCAGCTAATGCTGGACCGTAAACCCTATGAAATAAGTCAGCGCGAATTCGCACAATCAATAACCCTGTGGGACAACTTCAGGAGCTCGATGCTGGGTATTTTCGATGACTTTGATGTACTGATCAGCCCGGTTAACGGTAAAACAGCGATACTTTTGGGCGAAGAAGAAGATTTGGCAGACTACACCTATACAAGCGCTTATAACCTGACAGGATGGCCGGGAACAGTTATTCGTGCGGGTACGGATCAAAATGGCCTGCCTATAGGCGTTCAGATACTGGCCAGCCCATTTCGTGAGGACCATTGCCTGGCAATCGCATCCTGGCTGGAGAAGAATCTCGGCGAATTTCCCAATCCGGCCGTTCATTGTAACTAAACTAAACCAAATTTCTCATTGGGACGTCTAAAGGCATATAAATCATAAAAATCAATAATTTACCGGATGTTTCTGTAATTGATCGCAGAAATGAGTTGAACCATCGTGACACACTGGTAACGTATAATGCCAACAAGTATCCTACGTTGCCCTGTTCTAGCATGAGTTGTAAGGAACTAATATGAAATTGATAGCAATAAGATGTCTGGCATTGACAACAATGACGCTGGTTTTGAGCCAACCGGTATCTGCGGTCAATCTGCTGGAAGTGTATGAACTGGCGGTGAACAACGACCCCCAGTTGGCAGCGGCAAAGGCATCCTACAGGGCTAACCGTGAGACCATACCTCAGGCCAGAGCCAACTTGCTGCCAAATGTCAGCGTATTCGGCAGTACGGCGGACGTTCGCCGAACGATTGTTGGTGTGGGCCCGGGACAGGGAGATTTCAACGATAACTACAATGATCACGCCTGGCAGGCACTTCTACGGCAGCCCGTTTTCAGGCTGGACAGATGGTTTCAATTTCAAAAATCAAAAAACGATGAAGCGCAGGCTCGTGCGATATTCGCAGCGGAACAGCAGGAATTGATCTTCAGGGTATCCGACAGCTATCTGGCGATACTGCAGGCAAATGATCAATTAAGCGCCTCAAATGCTGAAAGAGATGCTGTTAAACGTCAACTGGAGCAGGTCCAGCAACGCTTTGATGTAGGTCTCGTTGCTATTACTGATGTACTTGAATCAACAGCGGCTTTCGATTCTTCAACAGTGAACGTTATTGAGGCGGAGGGCGGTCAGGTAATCAGCTTTGAAACACTACTCCGACTGACGGGTCAATCGCATGAAAGTATCAATGCGTTATCTGAAGATTTTCCGGTCGAATATCCTGAACCTAATAACGAAGAAGAGTGGGTTAAAAGAGCGCTGGAGGGAAACTATTCACTGCTTGCAGCAAGCGAGGCAATTAAGTCCGCAAGGCGTAACCTGCATGCAGTTAAAAGTCTCCACCTGCCATCCGTGGATGCTGAGATTGCCTATGTTGAAAATGTATCCGGAGGCGCAGGTTTCTTCGGTGGCAGTGGTTCGGAAATCGAACAGAGATCAGCAAAGCTGGTATTAAATGTTCCGGTGTTCTCCGGGCTAGGTACCCGATCTCGCGCCAAGCAGGCTGGTTTCCTGCTGGAGCAGGCACAGCAGAATTTTGATCTGACACAGAAGACAACAGTCGAGAATACGAGGAATCTCTTCAGCGCAATTAATACCGACGTGGCCAGGGTCAGGGCACGACTTCGCGGGATTGAATCCAGTCAGAGTGCATTGGAAGCGACCCAGACAGGATACGAGGTTGGCACACGAAATATAGTCGATGTGTTGCTGGCTCAACAACGCCTCTATCTTGCCCAGTTTCAGTACGCAAGTGCCAGATATCAGTACATCAGGGATACGCTACGACTCAAGCAATCGGTCGGTTCACTGAGCCCGGATGACATCAAGGGACTTAATACGTTTATGACTACCGAGAAAACCGTAGATCGAATCACACCGACGACGCGTTAGGGAACCATCGATAGAGACGATGCTCTAATTCCGAGGTAATAGCGAAAAATAACTGTACATGTCAAACAGATTTCTTTTGGTAGTCACTCTTGTCAGTGTGATGACCACGATAGTAATAGCAACCAACGAATTCTCAGTTGAGAAATCCACAACTGATGTCAGCTCACTGGACGCGTTTTCTAACAGCACAATTGAGGGCTCTCTGTTAGAAACTGCTGAAGGCTCTCTGTTAAAAACTGCTGAAGGCTCTCTGTTAAAAACTGCTGAAGATGCCCCGTTGAGGTCAGCAGAAAGTTCTCCGTTTCTAACCAACGATGAGAGCAACAATATTGCAGTATTCAAAAGCGCAGGACCTTCGGTGGTATTTGTCACCAACACCCAGCTCAGGCGCCAGATATTTTCACTAAACGTCACAGAAATTCCCCAGGGAAGCGGTACCGGATTTGTCTGGGACGACAGTGGATTAATCCTAACCAACTTTCACGTCGTCTACGGCGCCAACAAGATCACCATCACGCTGGCCTCAGGCAAATCCTATGAAGCGACTGTGGTTGGAGCGGCACCTGAGAAAGATATCGCCTTGTTGAAAATCGAAGCGCCTGATGAAGACCTTGTGGCCGTTCCCCTTGGAGATTCATCAACACTGTCAGTCGGCAGAAAAGTTCTGGCAATTGGAAATCCATTTGCATTGGACACCAGCTTGTCCGTGGGAGTCGTGAGTGCACTGGGCAGGGAAATTAAATCAGTGAATAACCGTACAATTAAAAATGTTATTCAGACGGATGCCGCAATTAACCCCGGCAATTCCGGTGGTCCACTGCTCAATTCAAGGGGTGAGTTGGTCGGCGTTAATACGGCAATTTACAGCCCATCCGGTGCAAGTGCCGGGATTGGATTCGCAATCCCCGTCAACACATTGAAAACAATCATCCCGCAGCTCATCAAACACGGCAAACTTTATCGCCCTGTGCTGGGCATAGAAACAATGACGGACTATTGGGCTAAAAGATACAGGGTAAAAGGGATCGCAATACTTTCGGTAAAGAGAGGGCTGGCGGCAGACAAGGCCGGTATGGTGGGACTTCGGGAAGACTTTAGAGGTAATATACATTTCGGTGATGTCATCATTGCTATCAACAATGAACCTGTTACAAACGAGGACTCCTTGCTATCATTATTGGAAGGGTTTGAGCCCGGTGATAAGGTGAAGGTCACCACACTCAGAGACGAAGAAATTCAAAATTATGAGGTGATTCTAACCGCACCGGAGTAGAATAAGTCGGCGAGCAGACCAAATAACAAAAAAAGAGTTTGCCATGTTTTTAACATCATTTACCCCTGAGCAAAAAGAAGCATTCATTTGTCTTGCACATAATGTCGTTGTATCAGACGGAGACCTTACTGTAGGTGAGGAAATGATGATGGAAGATATGCGAAGAGAGATGAATCTCGATTCTACCTATGAGCCTCATTATCTTGATATCAACGGCATCGAATCCATCTTCCCTTCAAAGCGAACCCGTGGTATTGCGATGATTTCACTTATCCGTCTCGCTTATGCTGACGGGTCATTTGAAATCGAAGAACAGTGTTTTCTGAAAGATCTCTGCGAGGCATTCGAAATTCTCGAAAGCGATTTTCAACTGATAGACAACTGGGTTCGCCGGTTAATGTCACTGGAAAGAGAAGCAAATATTTTTCTATGAAGCCAAAGGCAGTGCCTCAATGCTTTGTTCTCATTTTCTCAACGTTTCTGATATCTGTTTCGGTGTTTGCAGAGCCGTCAGCGGCTTTAAATGAAGAGCCGTCAGCTGCTCTAAACAAAGAGCCGTCAGCGCTCATTAGTGTTGATGCCTCAGACACTCCGAACGAAAATACTTCACCTGCGCCTGATGAGAATCAGCAGGATACGAAAAGCAATCAGGGTAGTGCAGAAAGTAACGAGAGCGGAGAAATGCTTATTGCACAACCACCCAAAGGCTGGCAGCTCATTTACCAATTCAACAATACAGAGACCCGGTTGTCAGATTTCATTCCAGATAACGAGCAGGAAACTGACTGGCGGACAAAACTGAGCTTCGAATCCCACATACAGGTTGAGGAAATTGATCCAATTTCAATCATCATGGGTGAGATAAAAAGTAGAAGCGAGATCTGTAAAGGCATCGATCACTTCAATCTTTTTTCCGGATTGGAGAACAACTACCCAACTTCCGTGAGACTGATTTTATGCGGTGAAAATGCCCATACCGGGCTTGGTGAAGTCAGCCTGATCAAGGCAATACAGGGCCAAAGTCACTTCTACCTGATTCATCTGATAAAGAAGATCCCTGTTTTCGAAAATGATTCATCACAATCTGGCAAACCTGATTTTACAAACGAAGAAATCGCAGGCTGGTCAACATATATGAAACGAATCAGCCTATGCAATAAACAGGATGACAGACATCCCTGCCCTACCTTGAACCCAGCCAGCAACTGAAGACTGCAAGGCGGCCTGCCCCCCTCTGAGCCCGGCCATACAAGCCAGGCGCCTAATCACTACTCCTTTGCAGGACCGATGCACATGGCCCTTCCTATTTGGTCAAATTCGAACAGGAAAAAAGGCAATTTACCTACGAACTTCACATCAATCGCCACTAACTTTATATTTTTCCAACGATCAAGATGAGTCAGGGAAATTTCAAGGATCGATTATGAGTAACTGGCTAAATCGAATTCTATATGGGCTTCTGCCGGGCAAGTGCATTTTGTGCACCACAACAACCAACAGGTACCTGGATCTCTGTCAAGACTGTGAGTTCGAGCTGCCCAGAATTGATAACCCCTGCTGGCAATGTGGGCTCTCGGTGCCTAAAGGTCAGGAGATATGCGGGCGATGTCTGATTGATCCCCCGCCATTCTCACACTGTTATTCGGCATTTGAATATTCCGCCCCGGTGGACATACTCATCAATCAATTTAAAAATCAGCAAAATATTATTGTTGGCAAGGTCCTCGCCCAGGTACTAATCCAGGATTATCTCAAAAACCACCTGTTGATACCCGATGTTTGGATACCTGTACCCTTACACAAAGCTCGTTTAAAGCAACGTGGTTTCAATCAGGCACTGGAGATTGCAGAAGTGCTTTCAGACGCAACGAATATCGCCGTCAATTCACGTATCTGTCGACGTATAAAGCCTACCGAAGATCAGAAAAAACTGTCAACGAAACAGAGAATCAAAAATGTCAAAAACGTTTTCCTGGTTGACCAGGATCTAAATGGTGAATCGATTGGTATCGTCGATGATGTCGTCACAACTGCTTCGACGACCACGGAACTAAGCCGACTCCTGCTCAAGCACGGAGCCGGTGACATCCAGGTAGTATGTCTTGCCCGCACGCCATTGACATTTCGGTCAAATCCTCAATGAAGCAAGATCTCTGATACCACAAGAAATATGCTACAGTTGCTACCCAACAAACGATAAATGAGCCTTATGGACTGGGAATATATAAACCTCAATCAGGACTTCACGTCCGGCACAATCAGCCCAGAGAATATTGAACAAAGCTATCACATCGTGATTTCAGATGATGAGGTTTTATCAATTGACGGTGTCAACCCATGGAGGCCGCTGACCGAAGATGAATACCGATGGTTGGGGATTGATGAAGTATCAAGTCACTACCTCGGCACTGCAGCAGGTATTCCGGTATTCGCCAATGAAGTTGATCCTGAAGCGGATAATCCCGAGGGTTATGAATTCGAGACACTATGGTCGTTTCTGGGACAGGTGGAAGAGCCGGTTTTTAATCTGATCGGCCGGGCCAAACAGGTGGTTGACTGGTATCAGAATCATAAGTATTGCGGACAGTGCGGCAAACCGACAAGTACGGACTCGTCTGATCGGTCACGACAATGCCATGATTGTGAGACCATATTCTATCCGCGCCTTTCACCCTCTATCATTGTATTGATTACCAGAGGTGAAGATGTATTACTGGCAAAAAATGCCAACGCCCGCGGTAACTTCTATTCCACTATCGCCGGTTTTGTAGAACCTGGAGAATCCATCGAAGAAGCTGTACACAGAGAGGTCAAGGAAGAAGTCGGTGTAGACGTGAAGAATCTCAAGTACTTTAACAGTCAGTCATGGCCATTCCCAAACTCACTCATGTTGGGATTTCACGCGGAATATGCAGCCGGAGAAATTGTCATTCAGGAAGAAGAAATTGCTGACGCACAATGGTTTCACTATACGGAAATGCCTAATCGACCTGCTATGGTATCGATCTCGGGTTGGCTGATTGATGCGTATCTGAAACAGCTCTCTTCTCCGGAGTCCTAGTTGAATATCAGGCTGGTTGCACTGACGTTTGTCTGTGTCTTCAACATACAACCTGCCTCATCCCTTGCTGAGCCAATACCTGGTGACCCAATTACTGTAGCTACTGCTGCCAATTTCAAATCAACGCTGGAAAAACTGGCGACACTATTCGAAAGTGAATCTTCCAGCCGGGTAACTATCATCAGCGCGTCCTCCGGCGTTCTCTTTACCCAGATTAAACATGGCGCACCCTTTGATGTTTTTCTCTCGGCAGATACCAGGAGACCATTGATACTTGCCAATGAAAATCAGTCCAGTTCATTCGTATACGCTATCGGCCAACTTGTTTTCTGGGCCCCAACCCGGCCGCTGGTTGACCGTCAGGTATTTCTGGATTTCACCACGCTGATATCTATTGCAAATCCCTCAATAGCGCCCTATGGCTCAGCGGCCATGGAAGTGCTCAATAAACTAAAACCTGGATATGACAAGCTGGTTCTTGGAAACAGCGTTAACCAGACATTTCAGTTCGTCGCAACAGGCAACGCAAGTGGCGGTATTATTTCACTCTCACAGCTCAACCTCGCAGCCAGGGAAAATTTCTGGCGGATACCGGAAGAACTGCATACCGATATCAAACAAGGTGGTATATTGCTTAATATCGATAACGCTGAAGCACAGTCATTTGTTGACTTTTTAAGCTCGGAGAGGGCACGTCATATAAACGCCAGATCAGGTTATCGACTGCCAGATTTAAACCTTAAGGAAATAACCATTCGTGACTGAAGGTGATCTCGAAGCACTTTGGATTACTGCGCAACTGGCTTCTGTCACCACGTTAATCCTGATCATTGTGGGTACACCGCTAGCCTGGTGGCTAGCAAGAACCTCAAGCCCATTTCGAATATTGATTGAACCTGTTGTTGCACTACCAATTGTTCTGCCGCCCACCGTAATGGGGTTTTACCTGCTCATCGTTTTCTCCCCCGACAACCCGATAGGAAATTTGTGGATCAACCTCACAGGCGCACCGCTGGCATTTACATTTTCAGCCCTTGTCATAGGTTCAGTGATTTATTCCCTGCCTTTTTATGTCCAGCCACTGCAGGTCGCCTTCGAAAACGTCGATCAGGGTCTCCTTGATGCTGCTGCAACGCTGGGTGCAAACAGCCTGGACAGGTTTTTTACTGTCATTGCTCCTCTCTCAAGACGAGGATTCGTTGTAGCGACCTGTCTGGCATTTGCTCATACCGTCGGTGAATTTGGTATTGTCCTGATGATAGGAGGTAATATTCCCGGCGAAACAAGAGTGCTGTCAATTGCGTTATTTGATCACGTAGAATCTTTAAAGTACGAAAGCGCCCATCAGCTTGCCGGGGGACTACTTCTATTTTCTTTTGCCTTATTGCTTGTCGTCTATTCGCTGAATCGAAAGTGGCAAGCGCGATGAAGTATATTCAGACGAAGATAGATCTGATCCGTGCATCCGGATTCCGTCTCGACGTTGACCTGACCGCAAACAGAGGTGAAATTACCGCGCTCTATGGACCCTCTGGTTCAGGGAAAAGCTCAATATTGAGAATAATTGCCGGTCTGGAATCCCAGTCGTCTGGCGTGGTGGTTAAGACCGATTCTGAAACATGGACCGACGCCGGAACATTTATACCAACACACCTTCGTGGTATTGGCTATGTGTTCCAGCAATCACGCCTTTTCCCTCATCTCGATGTCTCGGGTAACCTAAAATACGCGATCCAGAGAAAGCATCAAAATACTGAGATCAGTATTGAACAGGTCAAACAATGGTTGGGCCTTGAGAACCTGATGAACAAGTCAATCAACAAACTATCAGGCGGAGAGGTACAACGGGTATCAATAGCCAGAGTTCTTTTAAATGGCGCGAATGCACTGCTGATGGATGAGCCTCTTGGCGCGCTTGATCAGAGAGCCCGAAAGCGAATTCTCCCCTATATTGATCGTCTTCACGATCAGCTCGATTTCCCCTTTCTCTACGTCAGTCATGCAATCGATGAGGTAACTTACCTTGCCGATAAAATCTACCTCCTCGAAAACGGTTCGATTCAGCACTCTGGCTCTACCTTTGAATTAGGCTCTTCTCTTGAACTCAATGCCAGGGAAGGTGATGCTGCTGCATCAACTGTTATCTGCGATGTGGCCAATTTCGACGAAGACTACAACCTAACGCACCTCAACTTCGAGCAGCAGGAAATTCTGGTGACCGGTCGACGTGAAGGACAAAACAAGAAACTGAAAGTTCGAATTCCTGCAAGGGATGTAAGCCTGGCACTGAGCAGAAGTACTGATTCCAGCATCCTGAATATTCTGGAGGGATATGTCGAACAGGTATACCAATTCCCCGAAGACACCAGCGCATTGGTTAGAATCAGAGTCGGCAAACAATATATATTATCCAGAATTACGGGCAGATCGTTCGCAAAACTTCAGATCTGCAAAGATCAGAAAGTATTTGCCCAGATTAAAAGCGTGGGACTGTTGTCGGAATACAATGACTGATTCAGCATCTGATACACCACACCTGTTTAGCAGACTGACTCCCGATCTGGTAATGGACGCTGTCGAGAGCGTTGGTTTTAGATGCGATGCACGCATTCTGGAACTAAATAGCTACGAGAATCGCGTTTATCAAATCGGCATTGAGGATGACGAACCTGTCATTGGTAAATTCTATCGAGAGGCGCGCTGGACGGATGAACAGATTCTCGAAGAACACGAGTTTACTTTGGCATTGTCTGATGATGATGTTTCGGTTGTGCCACCCCTTCCAATAAAGAATGGGCAAACTCTCGCGAAATTTAGTGACTTTCGGTTCGCACTCTATCCTCGTCGGGGTGGTCGTGCACCGAACCTGGATGACTTGAACACGCTTGAGACCCTCGGTCGCCACATCGGGAAAATTCACGCGTTCGGGTCAGAGAGCAATTTCAAGTATCGTCCTCAAATATCGGTGGAATCATATGGCGTCGATTCACGTCAGTTCCTGATCGATAATGACTTCATACCAGCAGAGCTCATGCCTGCCTATTCGTCCGTCAGCGAACAACTGCTCCTCCAACTCGATGAAATTTTCAAGGGAGCTCAATCAATCCGGACTATCCGCCTTCACGGTGACTGTCATATGGGGAATGTTCTCTGGCGAGACGAAGTTCCTCATTTTGTTGACTTCGATGACGCCAGAAACGGGCCACCTGTTCAGGATCTCTGGATGATGCTCTCCGGTAATTTTGATGAACAGTCTCAGCAACTAACTTCCATTCTCAGGGGTTATAAGGACTTCTGTGTATTTGATCACAGTCAGATCCGGCTGATTGAACCGCTCCGATCACTTCGCATGATGTACCACGCAAGTTGGATTGCACGTCGATGGGATGATCCGGCGTTTCCCCGTGCTTTCCCATTCTTCAATACCCAGCGATACTGGTCAGATCACATCCTGGAGTTAAGGGAACAATGGGCCCAGTTATCTGAACCTACAATCCAGGTATTGGATTAGAACCGTTTCTACACCCTGGAATCCAGATTAGGTTTTGATGATTTCGTGAGGGCTGGAGGATAGCTTGCCCGCCTATATGGGAGACAAATTCACCGAGTCGCTTAAATACTTGGTCACGACAGGATTGGCATACATCTCAAGCCACTTGATCCGAAAGGCTTCAGGACAGTTCGCCAGGCGATCCTGATAATCATCGGTTGCCGGGAATTCAATCTTGTCTTCAAGGGCATGCCAGGTTTGCCTGTAGCTATCCC
>CAZJRI010000084.1:0-22887 GCA_964548025.1 uncultured Pseudomonadales bacterium | reverse complement strand
GATCTACACCTGGTTATATCTGAGGTGTAACGGCAGCATCTGGCCGGTGATACTGTTCCACACGACCCAGAATATGCTCTTCTTCCATGTGTTCTCGGTCCCCTACGGGATGGTTGCCTTCGCAATTTTCTTCTATGCCATTATCCTGTTTTGCGTCATATCGATGTGGAAGAATCCCAATGTCCGCGATGACGATTCCAATAGTCTGTCTCTGGCACAACCGGCATGAACAATAGATGTCAATGCCGGACTGTTTCTCAAGAGGGTGCCAGCTAATAGGCGGAGGCACCGCCTTCAGCCGGTATCACTGCTCCGTTAATCATGCGGGCTTCATCCGATGCGATGAAGGCCGCAATGTTGGCAATATCTGACGGCAGGCCGTATCCGAATGGATGATGATCGTCGACGAGTCGGCTGTTGATTTGCATCGCCTTTTCAATCTGGTCCTGTGGCGGTGCGCTGGTATCAATTTCCATACGTTCCGCAACCCGTTCACTCAGCACAATGCCAGGCGCAATAGCATTGACCCTGATATTGTTACGCCAGTATCTACCTGCTAACGCCTGTGTAAAGGAGATAATGCCACCCTTGGCAGCAGTATATACATGCCCCGGGAATGCCCCTTTTAAGGCAACAACAGATGTAAAGTTGATTATCGCCCCACCTCCTGCTTCAACCAGGTAGGGTATACCGTGACGGCAGCAGGCAAAGGGGCCTTTCAAATCAAGATTGATTGTATGCTCCCAGACATCCCAGTCGACTTCTGTTACTGCTTTATCATCGGCAACAGAACCGCCTGCACAGTTAACCAGGATATCAATGTGGCCAAATTGCCCCGAACAATCTTCCAATGCTGCTTTTACGGAAGCTTCATCCGTAACATCTGTTGGAACAAATCGTGCTTTACCACCATTGGTTGTTACAAGCTCTGCACTTTCTGCACCTCTTGCCTCATCCAGTTCAGCAACCATTATGTTGGCACCTTCTTCTGCAAACTTGATGGCACTTGCGCGACCGATGCCTGAGCCTGCGCCGGTGATAAATGCGGTCTTGCCTTCGAGTCGATTCATGTGGATCTCCTTTTTCTCCTGGCTTTTTTTGACTCTACGCGCCAGGCAAATTCTCTTGACTGTACCACAGCACCGTCCTTATTCTCGAATCCTTCACGAATAAGGATGCTTGAAACAGTGGCTTCCCTAACGCATGATGAGTCAACAAAAAAGGAGACTGCAAAAAATGAAAACATTCCTGAAACTCTCTCTTCTCCCACTCATTTTCAGCGCATATGCAGACCAGCATTGCCAACCATCTGAATGGGGTGCTGACGACGAAATCGGTGCTGCAAATCGAATTAGCGCTGCAAGTATTCTGAAAGCGTCGAAGCTCATCAAGAAAGGCAAGACTCACGGGCTCGGGATCGTCATTGACAGCACGACACCGGCATTTCCGCCAAGGGGTCTTTCCCTCACGGTTGTTCAGCCAAACCAGCAGGAAGGCAACCGACCGTTTTTCGATATGACCTACAACGATGATATTTTCAATGGCTGGCTGGGTATCGGCTCGCAGATTGACGGGTTGGGGCACCTGGGACATAAAGGCATTTACTATAACTGTAATGATGCGAAGGACTTTGCCGGGGTATCAGGGCTGACAAAACTGGGGATTGAAAAGGTGCCACCCATCGTTGCAAGAGGAATTGTCCTTGATGTGGCGGGCCACTACGGCGTGAAGCATCTGAAGGCAGGTCAGTATTTTACGGTTGAAGATATCAAGGCAATAGAAAAGAAACAGCGAACGCCCGTCAGAGAAGGCGATGTGGTGCTCTTCCACACCGGTTGGACGGATGCCATGATCAAATCAGATCCCATCGCCTGGGCTAGCGGTGAACCGGGGCAGTCAGAGGAGGTCGCAGCGTATCTCGCCAGCAAAAAAGTCGTTGCTGTCGGCGCTGATACCTGGGGTGTTGACGTTGTGCCGTCACAGGTGGAAGAAAGGCCTTTTCAGGGTCATGTGATCTACCTCAAAGAAAACGGCATCTACATTTTTGAAACCATGAATACCGGGCCACTGGTTAAGGATGGTGCATTCGAGTTTCTATTTGTACTGGGTCAGGCGAAAGTACGAGGGGCAGTGCAAATGCTGATTAATCCGATAGCGATATATTGAGCCCGGATTAGTCCCTCTGGTTTACAAATAATATATCCATCGTCGAATCACGGAGTCATTTATGGCAAGAGATACCGGTGGTCAGGCCAGTACAGCGCTGGAGAATCAATACGCCATTGAAAGAGCGGCATCCCTCGATCTGGGCGGCAGTTACGAGATACCGGCGCCTGATCCGGTTACGTTATTCGGATCCGGCTTTGCCAAGACCATGGCATCGAATATCTTCCTTTCTGGTCTCGATCCTGCTTTCTGTGCAAAGAATACCGGGTTTTTCACCGCTCCCTATGAAGATCGGAAGCATGTAACTGATTATGACGTTAATCACACGGAACAGTCAGTTCATGTACAACTATCAAACGGTGTAAGCCGCACTGCCCGAATGTTTGAATCACAGGGTGCAATCACCCTGCCCCTTGATGCTGAAACAATTCACTTTAACCCGTCCACTGTCGTCCCTGCGCCCGAACCGCAAGAAACCTGTTGCTGGTCTGATTCACCTTCTACCCCGTCAAAGTCTGTATTGACTGACAAGTTAAATGAGGCGGTTAATCTTGCCTTTGCAGAAGAAGCAATGACGGCCGCATTTATCGTAACTCACAAGGGTAATCTTATCGCAGAACGCTATGGTGCAAATGTCAACAAGGATACACCGCTTGAGAGTTGGTCGATGGGCAAAAGTCTTACGGCTACCATGCTGGGCATACTGATGCATCAGGGTGAATATGAGTTGGATCAAATGCCACCCTTTGCCGGATGGGAGCGGGATGGACGACGGGAAATTACCATCCGCAACATTCTTAATATGTCGAGCGGGCTAAGGTTCAGGGCTATGCAGGATCCGGGTTATGATCCGACACTCGGATACCCGGATCATCTTTATGTCTATACAGGCGGCATCAATGCGTTTGAGTTTGCCGCCAGTCGTATACAACAGTGGTTACCCGGCACCGTCGGACGATACCGCAATTGCGACCCCTTGCTTGCCAACTACCTGATTCGTCTCGCCGTTGAAGCAAGGGACGAGAACTACCATGCGTTTCCGCAACGTGCCTTGTTTGACAAACTTGGCATAGAGAGTTTTACCCTTGAAACAGACCCCTATGGCAACTTCCTGACTCAGGGTTATGAATTCGGCAGCGCCCGGGACTGGGCAAAACTGGGGAATCTCTACCTCAACGATGGTATCTGGAATGATCAGCGAATTCTGCCCGAAGGCTTTACTGATTTCGTCTCGACTTTGGCGCCCGCCTGGCTGGCGGACAAACGGCCCATCTATGGCGGGTTCTTCTGGATAAACGGCGGCGGTGCCATGCCAATACCCAGGGAAGCCTATTTCATGGCAGGTGCGGGTGATCAGAGAACGATCGTTATTCCATCGCATGATCTTGTCGTGGTCAGACTCGGACACTATGGCGGGTTTCCAAAGAGTACAGCGCATATCAGCTCAGCACTGGCTAAATTGATGGAAGCAATTCCAGCTTCTAATCACTGAAAACTAATGTGAAAACACAGACACCTGTAGTCGGATAGGTTAACTATCATCGATCAGGAGATCGAAATATCAGATATGATTGTCGGTTACAGGAAATATCTTGTTAATATCAGAAATCAAACTGTCAACCAGATAAGGAGGTGACAATGTCAACATTGGAGGTCGGTCAGGCACTGGTTTTAATGGTGCCGGAAGGTCGCGAGAGTGAGGAAGCATTTGTTGCAGAATACTACGCAAATCACATTGTGAGCATTGAAGGTGAGGGAACGCCGGAATCACCCGCGTTGATTGAAGGCATCGAAGCGGTCAAAGGCAAGCATCAATGGTGGTATGACAATCATGAAGTGCATGGCACTGCTGTCGACGGACCCTATATGGGCAGCCGGGACGATCAGTTCGCCGTGAAATACATCATGGATATGACGCCACACGGCGGCGAACGTACCCAGATGGAAGAGATCGCAATATATACCGTAAAGGATGACAAGATCGTCCAGGAAGAGTACCTATATCTAATGGGTTAATCCGGGCATCCAATATGCCGCCACGAAGCTGCGACACATTAATTGCCCCGCCCGGTAGTACCCGGTACGGCCAAATGCTGTTTGCGAAAAACAGCGACCGGCCGAAGGATGAATTCCAGCCACTGGAACTTCGTCAGAGGCGGAGTCATTCACCGTCCAGCGAGGCAAAATGCCTCTTTCTGACTATCCCGCAGGTAGAAACCACCTGGCGACACGTGGGTTCCAGACCTGTCTGGTGCTGGGGCTATGAACACGGCTTTAACGAACACCAGGTTGTTATCGGTAACGAGGCGCTTCATTCAAAACTGGTACCCGGTGAAGAATCACGGTTAATCGGCATGGACCTGGTGCGCCTTGGTCTTGAAAGAGGGCGCACCGCAGAAGAAGCTACCGACGTGATCACCAGCCTGATCAGTGAATATGGCCAGGGCAGTTTCGGAGAACATGGAGATCTGCTCTACGACAACGGATTTATTGTGGCTGATCCAAAGGAAGCATTCGTTATCGAAACAGCCGGTTATGAATGGGTGGTAAAACGAGTCAGGTCCCCCCTTGGTATAAGCAATGTCTATAGCGTTGGTACAGATTATGAATCGATATCCAATTCTGCCGAAACACTAGCAACCCAGAAGGGCTGGTGGAGGCGCGGTGAGCCATTCAACTTTGCGAATGCCTATACAAGAGATTCCCTTGATACCGGTAGTGGCGCGAAGCGGCGCAGTCGATCATGCGCCTTGCTCAACAATCACAGCGGAAATATCAGCCTTGATACGATAATGTCGGTACTAAGGGATCATTCAGATGCATCAACACCTGATGAGGGATTTCAGATCGATATCAATCACAGCACCGGTATCTGTTTTCATTACCAGCTTGATAATGCAGGTCAAGCCAAACACGGTAATACTGCAGCCAGGTTGATTTTGGCTTCGATCGCTAATGCCCATGCAGCGGCATTAGCGTAGCTTCCCGCAGGGACTTCAACTGTCTGCTTCTCACCACCTGGTTGCAGCAGAATATCGAACTTCAGAAGAGGTGTTGACGAACTAAAACTGGTTGGTACCACATCTTTAAGTAAAACAAAGCCTGTCCCACTTTCGCTGCCTCTGGATTTGTCCGGTCCGGTTTTGTATTTGTCTGGCCAGATGGTTATGCGAGACCCATCAATATGATTGATCTGCATGTGTTTGCCACTTACATCCACACTGACAGTTTTTTCAGTGCTTGCTGCAACCTTGCCTGAAACGACATCGTTAATCGCAGTTGCTATGTCAGCCAGCCAGGCTGTCTTGTTAGCATTGCTGGCAACATTGACTGTGAATCGATCAGCATCCCGATTTAGTTTCAGATCAAATTTCAGCGCAGGGTATACTCCGCCGGTTGGTGCAACATCCCTCAGGAATACCGGGTGTCCGCTTTCGCTTTTGTTACTCTGATCTACACCTGTCTTAAAGATGTCCTGCCATATCGTCAACGTACCGACATCAGTACCAGCTATCTGTACTGTACCTGCACCAATGCCGGTTACCTGGACAACAGGATCACTCAGGGGAGTTAAATCTACAGCATTTGCATCGAGGTTAGGCACGCTGATTGTGATCGGTGTTGTATTGTCAACACTCAACCCAAAGCTGAAATCGAAGTTGCCCGTCTTGTAATCATCAACCGTAGGTGCTGTCACACCAAGGGACGTAGCAGACATGGAGATGGGGCCACCCTTATCATGATGATCATCGCCAATCGCCACCTGATTACTGGCAAGCACCTGGGGTCTTGATATCTTAATGCCATTCAAATCGAGGTTAAAAGTCAGTGCCCCATCGAGATCACTGAAATCGAGGGTATCTTCACCACCATTCGAACTCTCGACGACCTTCTGAAGACCGGATACGTCATTGCCGAAATAATAGGTATCATTATCAGCGCCGCCTGTGAGCGTATCGTTGCCAGCATCGACACTCAAAAAGTCATTACCGGCTCCTCCGTTTAGCTGGTCATTACCTGCACCACCATCCAGCATGTCATTCTTTGCCCCGCCGTTCAGGGTGTCATTACCAGCACCACCTTCCAGAGTATCCGCCCCACCAGCACCATTTAGCTGGTCTGCTCCAGCTTCTCCTTTTAAGGTATCGTTTTTGGCGCCGCCAGTAACCGAATCTGCACCTGAAAATCCTGTATATGAGAATTTACCAGTGCTCCCGCTCACCACGTCAATATTCTTGAAACCATTCTGTGTTGTTGGAACCTTGCCAGCGATGACAGATGACGTACCTGTTTTTGCACCGGTCATGGCAACGTGACCACTGGCAACCACTAATGTTGCAACTCCGGCTCCGCCATCCAGGAAGCCTGCCAATTGGGCACCTTTTTCGAATATAAAGGTCGTATTACCGCTTCCGCCGATGATGTTTTCGATGTTGCTTGCAGTTACTTTGTTGGCACCACTTTCAGCGACAACGTCACCGCCATTTTTAATCGTAATAGTCAGATCAGCACTGATACCGGCAAAACTCAGCGTATCTTTACCTTCACCGTTGAGCTCAACTACTCCGTCAGTACCCCAGTTACCAGAGAAGGAATAGGTATCGTCACCTTTACCCCCCTTCATAACATCGTTGCTGGTCAAGCTGTTAATGGTATCGTTACCATCAGTGCCAAGTTACTCCTGGAGTAGCCCCTCATACTCGGCCGCAGCAAGCGTGCCAACTTCAATATCACCTGTTGTATATTCGAGTTGCCAGTTACCGCCCTGTTGAAAATTTCCTGTCAGGTCATCTGAAGCAGCCACATCTGCACCGGTAATCGCCGCGAGATTCTCTACAAAATCAACGCCGTAACTACCCTCAGCGACATTACAGCCATAAAGCGCGATATCGCCTCCAGCAATGAGTTCGGACCGCCAGGCAGCTATTTCCTCAGCGCGATCATCCAATTCATCCAGATTGAGTTCCGTGCTGCCCAGGCTCAGACTGCCACTGGCGCCGTGGGTCAGCAGATGTATTGCAGCAAGATCATCTACCTGTGTTAATGCAGATGAGATTTGAGAGATACCATCGGTCCGGGAATCAAGAATGAGAATGGAAATACCGGCATCACCCTCAAACAGCATCCCCCCATCGTTACCGTTAGCCTGAGCATTTCTGATTTCATCAAGATCAATACCAAGAATCAGGTTACGGTTCTGTTGATCTGTATCAGTCTCCGTATCGACTTCTTGTGCTGATTCAATCTCCAGCAACAGGCTACCAATGAGTTCCAGATAACCATCAACACTCTGATCGACGACAATTAGCTGAGACTGATCGTCCTCGCCTGCCCTGGTTGCAGACTCCTGGGCGAGATCCTGCAAACCCGCATCGAGCAGGGCACCACCCGATCCGAATAATGATATTGCATCACCATCATCGGAAGGCAGAAATTCCTCTTCATCATCCAGGCCTTCAATAACCGGCAGGTCATCTCCGGCTTCTTTGCCAGCAGCAGGATTTATCGCTTCTTCATCCATCGCAATGACAATAGGCTGGACCCGAATCGCGAGATCCTGGTCATCAGCCATTTCCGCGAGTGGCACTCCGAGATCTGCTGACAGAAGCAGCCTGGGCTCCATGGTTTCAAACTCAATCTTCTTGCGTTTGATCCTGGTGTCCGGAGGGTCGTTCAATGCACCTTCTATCTGGTCTTTGATTTCTTTTTCGTTACCCATAACGGTGATCTCTCAGCTTTTATACCGGTTCGACACCAATCTTCGTAGCGCAGGCTCGAGCCGTATTATTTTCTATTCGTATTTCTGTTCGTTGTCGCATCCTCGATAAGAGGTTTATAAACAGCTTCTTCCCGGTGACCCACCAGCCACTGGTCTATCAGCCAGACATCCTTTTCTGCAAGGCTGCCGGTAACATACTTCAGTTTCAGACTGGCCAGGGTGTAGTCATATCTGACCTGCAACAGATCCCTCTTTGCAATAAAGAGATCCCGTTCAGCATCGAGTACTTCCACAGTGCTATACAAATGCGGGAAACCCACCTGCCTGGTTTTGACAACCAGTTCCTGCGCTTCAACTGCCTGCTCCAGTGATCGGATTCGATCAATAGCCCCATTGATGTCGTTGAAGGTGGTTCTGGCTTCTCTTTTCGCTGACCTGATCCGGTCACTTAGTTCATCCTTGGCGGCCTGATACATCAGGGCACTCTGACGAACCCGTGATGAGGTCCTGCCCCCTGGTATATCGGTACATCCACCCGTACTTCTACCGACCAGGTATCTACCTGGCGGCCACCGCCGAATTCCGTCCCTTCAGAATCCAGAAAGTATTGTCTTGCCTGCAGATCGAGCGTGGGAGCATGGGCAAATTTCTGCTTGCGACTCTCCTGGCGGGCGATTTCAACATTGATCTGCTGCTGCAGTACCTCCAGATTGTCTTTCTCTGCCATCTCGATCCAGGGATCCACCTCGTAAGGGTCAGGATGCAGCAGTTCAAACTCATCTAAGCGAGCAAGGTTTTTCACCGGCAGACCTGAGATCTCTCGCAATCCTTCCAGGGTGTCATTGAATGTATTGACCGCACCGGTGGTATTTGCCTGGCGGGTTGCATAGCGGGATCGAGCATCAAAATAGTCGGCTTTTCGACCAACCTGGGCTTCATATCGTGCTTTTGCGAGATGGAACTGCTTCTCAACTGACTTCTCTTCGGCTATTGAAAGTTCGAGAGAGTCCTGCGCAGCGAGCGCTTCAAGATATCGTTCGAGCACACGGGTAATCAATTCACTCTTTTCGAAGTGAAGCCGCACATCGGCTTTTCTTTCCTGTAATTTCGCAATTGAGACGCCAATGACACTATCCCAGTGGAACAGCGGCTGAGACAGTGTTATTGCATAGCTCTCTGAAGGGAACTTATTAAGCCCCTGTTGAAAAACCAGTGCATCGGTGGACTGAGTGTCCTGACGTGTATGTGATTTCTGGTATTCCAGGGCCACTGCAGGCAGCAGATCTGCCCGTGCCTGAGGCAGCATTTCCCTGGATGCCCCATGCTCAGATCTCGCTCTCAGATAGCGAGCATCATAGTGAATGGCTTCACTATAAATCTCAAAGATTGATGTACCGGAAGTTGCCGAGGCTGAGACTGAATTGCAACAAACAAAAAGGCACACCAAGACTTCCAGTGACGTCAGTCCCTTTGACGTCAGCATACCCAATCCCTTCCACCTGAACGGCAGGGTAAAGTTATAATCCCCATTCATTTTATTCTAATCTTTTTGTAGGCAGGGTGCCGACACTGCCAAATGCAGCGTTAATCGCTAAATTTGCTACTTATTTTGTCTCACAGGTTTCACTGGATAGTAGCTTTTTTCAGGGTGCAGCACAACGAATCTCGGACGACCTGCACGGGGTCAGAATTGACCCTCAAAATTAGCGTAAAAAGGCCATTTTCGCCTATACATTTGATGAATTTTTGAGGAATGTTGAAACGATTAGCCAGGGTCGTTAGCAATCCATATCGGTATAATCGGATTGAGACAGATCTTGTCTATCCGGCTTGAAAAAGATGCTCAATTATTGGTCAACAATTCGAGTCTAACGTTACCCGGAAAGTCGCGAAGCTGGTTATACGTCTTTTTCGTATTGCTGACCACTCTTTACCGGTGCGCTAGCCTCCGGTAAATCTGCTCAACTGATTGTTAATCTTGCCGACGACCTGGCTGATTTCATCCGCAGAGCTGATTAAGTTCTCTGACGATTCTGTTGAGTTTCGAGAGATATTTGCAATGCTCCGCAAATTACCATCCATTTCTTCACTGGTTGCCGTCTGCTCTTCTGCCGAAGTCGCAATCTGCGTATTCAGGTCTCTAATATTTGAAATTGAATCAGCTATGGTCGCGATAACTTCATTGGTGCGCCCAGCCTGATCAAGACTTGCCTGGATGCTTTCGTTACCTCGCTCGATCGAATTCACTGCTTTCTTTGCACCAGCCTGCAATTCAGAGATCATCTCCTGAATCTCTTCGGTAGATGCCTGGGTTCGGCTCGCCAGGGTGCGCACTTCATCCGCAACCACTGCAAATCCGCGACCCTGTTCACCAGCTCGCGCCGCTTCAATGGCAGCGTTCAGGGCAAGCAGGTTTGTCTGGTCAGCAATGTCTCGAATCACATCCAGTACGCCGCCTATATTCTGGCTGTCTGTCGCAAGGCTACTCACCGCATCAGATGCTCTGCCAATTTCCTCGCTCAGGTTTTCAACCGAATGTACATTTTCCAGAACTACCGAACGGCCGTTCTTGGTTTCTGTTTCTGTATTCTCTGCCTGTGATGTCGTGTTGACCGCAAGACTTGCAACCTCACGGGCACTACTGGTCATCTCTTCCATCGCTGCAGAAACATTCTCAATTTCCTGCTGCTGGTGCACCACGCCTTCCTGCGAGTGATCCGCAATTGACTTAAGACCGTCTGCCGTACTGACCAGTTGACGAACCTCTGTACCAATCTGTTGCAGTGAGATTTCTAACTGACCGACAAAATGGTTGAACATTCTTGTAATTTTGCCTATCTCGTCATCTGAACCCACAGGCAATCTCTGGCTTAGATCCCCGTCTCCATCTGCTATTTCTCGGAGTGCAACGGTGACTTCCTTCAACCTTGCTGATACCAGGCGTCTGAACAGGCCCATCAGAAGCGCCAGAGAAAAAAGAAGCGTTACAATTACCAGGCCACTGATTTTTGAACTGACACTCGAACCGATTGCGAGCAAACCATCAATTGGCACCTGAACCTCGAGGACCCCTCTGAGATCACCCAATTTCCAGTCTGTCTTAGGGGTATCCGGGTGACTATTGTGGCAATTTACACAGCCTTCAGCACTCATCGTATCTGCGATAGCAACTCGCATGACCTCTTCACCATTGATTTTTTCCATCCTGCTGAATACCTTACCGGGATCCTGCTTGAGAGTATTCCAGGCTTCCTTGCCAAACTGATCCAGTTTTCTGTCACTTCGATTGGGAAAGGGTAATTCACTGTACAGCTTCAGGTTCATGATGCCCTGTTCTGTAAACTCGGCACTCAGATCATGGATGAAGGTCGCCGGGAGCGGGATTTTCGTGGCATCGCCCTTATGTTCGCTGTGCGGCTTCATATTTGAACCAGCAAGCACCTTCTTCACGACGTTATTTGTATAATACTTTCGTATTACTTTGTATTGTCTAACGGTCGAGATGGCCGTCACGATGGCTGAATCAACGGCACTTTCCATCGTAATCTTCGGGACATAAACCAATATTGCAACTACTACCAGGCCGAAGACAGTTATCAGGGGTGCACATATCTTCAGGTACAGACTTTTACTTATCACAAAAATGCTCCTTAGCTTTTTGAACACCCTAAAATTCGGAAATAATATAAAGCATAGCCATTGATCAGGAATCGGCCAGTATCGGGAGTGCTTCTGTTGGTGAAATTGTTGGTGAAATTGAAGGCGCTAACGAGAAGATAACAGGATGGGTCAGATCAGAGGTTTGTGAAAGAGCATGAATCAATAACAGACTTTGGCAAACAAACGATATATATTTGAGCTTATATATCGGCAAGCACCTGAGGGATCAGATATGGCAGTACTCGAATCAAAACTCGATACGCGCTCAGATCAATTTGAAGAAAACCGCACCGGCATGCTTGAGAAGCTGGCAGAACTCGACAAACTCTACGATGAGGCTGCTGAAGGTGGTGGCGAAGAGGCGATGGCCCGCCTGCGATCAAGAAACAAGATGCCGTTGCGTGAACGAATTGCCAATGTACTCGACCAGGACTCCCCATTTCTAGAGATAAGTCCACTAGCGGCCTGGCGATCTAATTTCGTTGTTGGCTCGGGTGTCGTACTCGGTATAGGTGTTATTGAAGGCGTTGAATGCGTCATTATCGGTCATGATCCATCTGTACGCGCTGGCGCCGGGAACATGTTTAATGGCAAAAAGCTCATGCGCGGGCTTGAGATAGCACGTGAAAACGGTATGCCCTATGTGCAGTTTGTGGAATCTGCAGGCGCCGATTTGAGGGGACAGGGTGCCGCCGAAGACCCGGAGGTGGCGATCAGAAGGGAAGGAGGCCACTTTGCTGAATCCGGTCGGCTGTTTTACGAAATCACTGAACTCTCAAAATTACGCATCCCCACGATATCAGTCGTATTTGGCGCATCGACAGCAGGCGGTGCTTACCAGCCCGGAATGAGTGATTACAATATCTTCATCAAGGGGCAATCTCAGGTGGCGCTTGGCGGACCCGCGCTGGTCAAGATGGCAACCGGTGAGGATGCGGATTACGAGGCACTGGCTGGTGCCGATATGCATACGAATATCTCAGGTCTCGGAGACTATCTGGCACTCGATGAGATGGATGGCATCAGAATGTGCCGCGAGGTTGTAGCGCATCTCAACTGGCGGAAGAAGGGTCCCGGACCCTCCCTGGCGGCTGACGAACCAATCTATGACCAGGAGGATCTACTTGGCATCGTCAGTCACGACCTGCGTGCTCCATTCGACATCAGAGAAGTCATCGCGCGGATTGTCGATGGCTCACGATTTGAAGAATTCAAACCCCTCTATGGCCCAACACTTGTCACCGGATGGGCTTCGATTCACGGGTATCCCGTAGGCATCCTTGGCAATAACGGCCCACTGCTATCGTAACCCTCGGAAAAAGCATCACAGTTCATCCAGCTCTGTAACCAGATCGATGTACCGCTCCTGTTTCTGCACAATATTACCGGCTATATCGTTGGTACGGACTTTGAACAGGGCGGGATCACCAAGAACGGATCAAAGATGATCAATGCCGTATCAAATTCAACCGTTCCGCATATCACAGTCATCATCGGTGCTTCATATGGAGCGGGAAACTACGGCATGAGTGGCCGTGCATTCGGAACCAAATTCACCTATATCTGGCCCACCGCCAAGATCGCCGTCATGGGACCCGCGCAAATGGCCGGGGTGATGACTATTGTCGGTCGCAATGCAGCAGAGCGCCGAGGATTGGAATTTGATGAGCAAGCTGATGCCAAACGCCGTGAAACCGCTGAATTCTGGGCCGAAGAAAGATCTAAAGGGCTCTTTGCTACCTCACGGGTTTCCGATGATGGCATGATTGACCCCCGCGATACCCGCGACGTCATTGCGATTTCGCTGTCGGCCTGTCATACAAACCAGGTCAAGGGTACGAAGGAGTTTGGAACCTGGCGGATGTAGTCGACGAGTGCATCCCCTTTGGGATTCCTATCAATAGTCTCTTTAAACCCTGCTAAAAATTTGTCTGATTGGCGAGAATCAGCGAGATGAGGTGACAATGAAAAAAGAAGATATCATGGCGGACTATCAGTCATTCGACAAACATGATGTCTGGATCAATCAGGTAAAGGAAGAGGCACTGGAACCTGACCTGCCCATCTGTGATGCCCACCATCATCTCTGGCTTGGTCGCGGCGACTCGGGATGGCCATACGTGCTTCAAAATCTTCACAAGGATACCAGTGCCGGCCACAATATCAGGCAAACCGTTTTCCTCGAATGTCATGCTGAGTACAAGCAGGATGGCCCCGAACACCTGAGAAGTGTCGGTGAAACAGAATTTGTCGCTGAGCTGGCCGAACAAAGCGCCGCTTCAGGACAGGCTGAAATAGCCGGGATTATGTCAAATGCCGATCTGTCTCTGGGGGATGCGGTGGAAGAAGTCATTGAAGCTCATGAAGCGGCTGGTCGGGGCAGATTCCGTGGTATCAGATACAGCACAGCACAGGATTCACATCCCCCGCTTAGAATGAGTCCATCTGCGAATATGGATGATGCGAACTACCTGGCAGGCGTACGAAAGGTCGGTGCCATGGGCTATACCTATGACATGATGGTCTACCACCCTCAACTGAATGAGCTGGTGGATGTCGCCAGAGCCTGCCCTGATACAACCATTGTTATCAATCACCTCGGCTGCGTACTCGGTACCGGCCCCTATAAAGACAGGCGCGAAGAGATACTCACATTCTGGCGGTCAGCCATGTCAAAACTGGCCGAGTGTCCGAACACTTATCTGAAACTGGGCGGTATAGGCATGCCAATGATGGGATTTCGCTGGGACAAACAGGCGATGCCACCCACTTCTGAAGAACTGGCAGATCCATGGCGGGAGCCAATTGAATTCGTCATTGATAAATTCGGACCGGATCGCTGCATGTTTGAATCAAATTTCCCCGTGGACAAGCGCGGCACAGGTTATGTCGTACTCTGGAATGCCTACAAAAGAATTGCCGGTAACTATACATCAGAAGAGAAGCGTGACCTGTTTCACGATACAGCAGCCCGCGCCTACCGACTAAAAACAATCGCATGAGCCAGGCCGAGACATGACCAGACTGCATTTCGATATCCACCCGGGTGAAGGTCCGCCGCTTCTTATGATTCACGGCTTTCTATCGAGCAGGGCTCAATGGCGGCATAATCTGGAAGCACTCGGCGAGGTCTGCACGCCTGTCACGCTTGAACTCTATGGTCATGGCCGATCTCCAGCACCAACTGAACCGGAAGCCTATTCTCCGGCAGGTTACCTGAGCGAATTCGAATTGATCCGAAAATCCCTGGGTGCAGAGAAGTGGTTGCTCTGTGGTTACTCCCTGGGTGCCGCACTCACTATTCGTTATGCTTTTGAATATCCCGAGAATACCATCGCGCATATCTTCACCAATTCCACGACTGCGTTTTCTCCTCGACCGGATGACTGGGATGAAGCTGAACTCATCAACCGGTTTGAGACCGGCGGCATTGATGCAATTGAGAATATACCGGTACATCCAAGATTTGCTAAAAAGCTGCCGGAAGATATCAAGGCTGAACTCCTTAGGGATACCAAGTTGCTTAATCCGGGTGGCATTGGCCGAGGCATTGCCTATACCAATGGCGTTGCCTCGGTTCGGAAAGAATTACACCGCAACACCCGGCCGGGCCTCTTGATCTGCGGTAAAGAGGAAAAACGCTTTCAGGTTTACCGATCATTTGTTGAAGAAAATATGCCTGAAACAAGTATTGTTGACCTCGAAGCTGGTCACGCAGTGAATGCCGAACGCTCAGATGACTTTAATCAGGCCGCAACGGATTTTATCAAACAACATGTATAAGGAAGCCCATGGCATCGCACGCGACGACACCTGAAACAGATATTGATGCTACCAGCAGCAAGTACCTTCGAGGGAAATACGCGATTGTTGGTGTTGGCGAAACAGGCTATGTAAGAGGTTCCGGTCGCACGACGCGTGCGCTTGCAACTGAAGCCATAAGAAATGCAATTGACGACGCCGGGCTGAAACCCTCGGATATCGACGGGATGATGTCCTACAGCTCGAATGATTCCACCTTCTCTCCCACTGTTGCGGGTGATCTGAGTATCCGGCCAAATTTCTACATGGACACCTATGGCGGGGGTTCAAGCACCGAAGCTCTCATTGGTATTGCCATCGGAGTGATGGAAGCAGGCATGTGCAACGCTGTCGCTATCTTTCGCGCGATGAATGGCTATAGCCAGGTCCGTGTTGGCGGCACAGGCAGGTCAAGCGGAAGGTCACCCATGAATGGCGACTCCCTGTATTCAAGAGCTTATGGCCTGATGAGTGCAGGACAGATGTTCTGCCAGTCATTTATGCGTCACATGTATGACTATGGCACCACCCCTGAACAAGTTGCTACCGTCAAGGCAATTCACTCGGAACATGCCTCAAATAATCCCAAGGCCTATTACAAGAAAAGGGTAACTGTTGAAGACGTTCTGAATTCAAGGATGATCGTCAAGCCGCTGCACCTGCTCGACTGCTGTGTCGAAACAGACAATGGTACCGCTCTTATCGTCACCCGTATAGACCGGGCCAAGAACTGCAAACATGCGCCCGCCGTTATCCAATCAGTCGTCGGCAGATGCTGCAAACCACGGGCAGATATGCACTATCAGTCAGGTCCAATCTCAACCGTAGCTGGGCATTTCGGCAAAGATATTTTGTGGCCCAATGCCGGGGTGGGGCCAGAAGATATAGATATAACAGGTTCTTATGACGCTTTTACATTTACGACAATGCTGCAACTTGAGGACTATGGTTTTTGCAGGAAAGGTGAAGGCGGTGATTATGTATCAAATGGCACGATGCGACTGGGGGGCGCTAGACCCAACAATACCAGCGGGGGGCATCTTTGCGAAGGCTATACACACGGCATCAACATGGTGATCGAAAATGTTCGACAGCTAAGGGGAGATGTAGATGACAGTTGCCCAATTGGGCCTGATGGCAAACGTCAGCATACATTTGACTACAGCGAGGGGGGTTGCCGTCAGGTACCGGATGTTGAACTGACTGCAAATCTTGGCTGGGCAACGCCCGGGCAGGGATCAGCGATGGTCATGGCAAAATACTAGAATAAGGCAGAGTAATTGTGACATATCCGAACGAATATCTTGGCATGACAGTCAATATTAATGAACTCGATCATGAAAACAGGGAGTTCTACCAGCATTGCGCCAGACACGATTTACATCTGCAATGCTGTGATGACTGCGAGCTTCTGCACTACCCCGCAACGACTGCATGCCCCTATTGTGGCAGTTCGAAACAGACCTGGAAACCGGTTGACGGCCGGGGCACCCTCTACTCCTATGGTGAAGTTCATCATGCAATCCAGGGGAATTTTCGTGAACATGTGCCTTATCTTCTACTCCTGGTGGAACTGGATACCCAAAGAGGCAAACCTGGCGAATTCGACGGGATTCGATTGACTTCAAATCTGGTAGACGCAGAAGGTGAACTGGCTCCACCGGAGATGGTCAAACAGGTAGGCATCGGCAGCCGATTGCGAATCGTCTACAAGGACGTTGATGAGAATGTATCCATCCCTTTATTCACCATTGATGAAGATGCCAAGCAGCCCCCGGATATCTGGCGGTATCCCATTGAATAGAAGTAAAAGCAAAGTTTAACAAACTCAGCATCGTCCCGAGATACAGTCTCGACTGGTATACCTCGGCGCACCGTTCGATGATATTTCTCCACGGCGTTGAGCAACCTTAACAACGGATCGCTCTTTTTCTATTAAAACCTGTTCCTATGTTTTGATCTGCATCAATTACCCATATACTCACCGGGCAGTATGGTTTTTATTCAGCCAGTGAGAACTTGTTTGGGAAGTCGTACATTGAATGACTATTCCTCTTAAAGTGATCCTGATTCAGAACCAGTGGTTTCAATGAACGTTAAATCCAGGCTGAAGATGCCAATCTTCAGGACAGAACTAGCGAGGTAACTACCATGAGTGTCACAGAAACACTATCAGAGTATGTTGCAAGCAGGACATACGATGAATTCAGCGATGCCGAAGTATTTGTTGCAAAACACTGCTTACTTGATTTCGTCGGTGTCACACTCGCCGGTCATGACGAACCTCTTGTGGAAATCCTGCGGGATCAGGCGCTCGAGGAAGGCGGCAATCCCCAGTCTTCGCTGATCGGTGAAGATCACAAGGTAAGTGTCAGTCAGGCTTCACTCATTAATGGCTCGGCAGCCCACGCGCATGACTATGACGACGTGCATACGGATATGTCAGGCCACCCAACCGTACCAGTTGCCCCCGCGGTAATGGCCCTGGCGGAAAAAGAATCGAGCTCCGGTCGTGAGTTGATCGAAGCATTCGTCACAGGTTTAGACACCGAGTGCATACTGGGCCGGTTTGTTGGCGGAACCCATTATGAACACGGTTTCCATGCAACCGGCACTATCGGCAGTTTTGGTGCGGCAGCAGGCTGTGCAAGACTGCTGGATCTGGAACCTTCCCAGACCGGGCAGGCACTTGGCATCGCTGCAACCCAGGCCGCAGGATTAAAATCCATGTTCGGCACCATGTGCAAACCATTCCATGCGGGTAAAGCCGCTGCCAACGGACTGAGCGCAGCCGTACTTGCTGCCCGCGGGTTTACGAGCAATACCATGGGTATAGAAACCGACCAGGGTTTTGGCCCAACCCATAGTACGAGTCTGTCGGAAGACAATTTCCAGCAATCGATAGCATCCGGCAATCATATTCCCTCGGTACTCTTTAAGTATCACGCTGCCTGCTATCTGACTCATTCAGCGATGGAAGGCATGCTGCACCTTATGAGCGAATACGGATTCACAGATCACGATGTCGAATCGATTACGCTTAGTGTCAACAAGGGTCACCTGAAAGTCTGCAACATCCAGGAACCAAAAACAGGACTCGAAGCCAAGTTCAGTCTCCGATTCGCCACAGCCATGATCCTTTGCGGCATTGATACATCCAGCATCAATTCTTTCACGGACGAGCTGATGCGAGACTCGCGTCTCGTGGCAGTCCGTGACAGGATTACCGTAAAGGCATTTCCGAATCCCAGCCGCGACACATTGGTACAGGTACTTCTCAAGGATGGATCCAAAGTGGAAACAGCCTGGGATGTGGCAATCCCGGAAACCGATCTCGATCTTCAATGGAACAAACTCAGCAGCAAATTCATGTCGTTGGCAATCCCGGTTATCGGAGAGTCAAAGAGCAGTGAATTGCTCCGAGTCGTGGAACAGATAGACGGTCTGAATTCTCTGGATGAGTTTTTTCAACTGGTCAGGGGTGCATCCCCAGCCTGAAAACGGAGTCAATATGAGCGATGACATTCGCGAGCGGGCAATACCTGCTACAAAGGGACATCAATACGAAGATTTCGAGGAAGGCCAGGTCTTCGAGCATCACTGGGGGAGAACAATCACAGACGGTGACAACACCTGGTTCTCCACCCAGACCCTCTCGTTCAATCCACTTTACTTCAATGAAGTTTATGCCCGTCAGGAAGGGCATCCACGAATGGTCGTCAACCCAATCCTGGTCTTCAACACCGCCTTCGGCATGTCTGTTGAGGATCTTTCAGAAGGTGGTGGGCTGTTTCTGGGGGTTGAGGAATGTGAATTTCTTGAAGATGTGCACGTTGGAGATACCCTGGTAGCCCGAAGCACCGTGGTCAGTAAGCGAACCTCAAAGAGTAATAGAACCGCAGGGATCATTACCTGGTTGACAGAGGGCTTCAATCAGCACGATGTCAAGGTCGTTGAATTCAAGCGGACCAATTTCGTCCGGTTTCGCAATCCGATCAGGGAGGATGACTCATGAGTCTTACAGCAAGTAACAATTACTTCGAAGACTTTGAAGTAGGACAGGTTATCCGTCACGTTCGGGGCAAGACCATGTGCGAGAACGACAATGTCGGCATAACGCTTCAGGTGCTGAACACGGCAGATGCGCACTTTAATGAAGATACGGTCAAAGATACCTTCGGCAAGCGATTACAATTCGGTGGCGTAACCATTTCGATGATCATCGGCCTTTCAATGCAGGATACGGGAGAGAATGCCATCCGTGAACTGGGGCTCGACAAGATTCGGCTTAAAGCCTCCGTATTTCACGGCGACACCCTGTATGCCTATACCGAAGTCCTCGCCAAGGAAGACAACGATGATAAAAGCGGCGTCGTACATTTCAAACATACAGGCTTCAATCAGAAGGAAGAGATCGTATTCGAAGGAGAACGCCGAACACTGATCAAGAAGAAGGAATAATCTCATGCCAGGCGCTTTGGATGGTCTAAAAGTACTCGATTTTACCCAGGCTTTGGCTGGTCCGTTCGGCACAATGCTGCTCGGCGACCAGGGAGCTGATGTGATAAAGATAGAAGCGCCGGGTCACGGAGATGGCTCCCGTGGCATGTTGCCATTCCCGCCGGAAATCACTGACCGCCGCCCTTTTGGGGGTTACTTTCAGAGTGTTAATCGAAACAAGCAAAGTCTCGTTGTGGATCTTAAATCAGAAGCTGGCAAACAACTTATCAGGAGACTGATTCCCCAGGTCGATGTAGTCGTTGAGAATTTTCGCTCAGGGGTGATGGACAGACTCGGTCTGTCATGGGAGTCGCTACACGAGATCAACCCAAAACTGGTTTATGCCGCAGTCCGCGGATTCGGTGATCCCCGAACCGGAGACAGCCCCTATAGTTCCTGGCCCGCTTATGATGTCATTGCCCAGGCCATGGGTGGCATGATGAGTATCACCGGGGCAGTGGACGGTGAACCTACAAAGGTGGGTCCAGGGGTTGGTGATCTGATTCCAGGTTCTCTTGCCGCATTCGGAATTCTTGCAGCAGTTCATCATGCCAACAAAACTGGTGAGGGGCAATTTTTGGATGTTTCCATGTATGATGCAGTGCTCGCATTTTGTGAGCGAATCATACCCCAGTATTCCTACACTGGTGAGGTACCCGGACTTGAAGGCAATGCCCATCCCACACTTTGTCCTTTCGGCGTATTCAGAGCAAAAGATGGTCACGTTGCAATCGCCTGTCCTGGTGATCATTTCTGGGCAAATCTCTGCACCGAAATGGAAAGACCGGAACTCATCGAAGATGAGCGGTTCCAGAAAAACTACAATCGAGTCCAGAACAACGATGAAACTCTCGCATTGATTAACGCCTGGACCAGCACATTGACCAAAGCTGATCTTGAAAAAAAACTGGGCGGAAAACTGCCTTTTGGGCCTGTCAACAACGCGGAGGATCTATTCAACGATCCACATGTAAAAGCCCGCAATATGCTCTCAGCCGTTGAACATCCGAGAGCAGAGAAGAAATACGAGATACCCAATACACCTGTGAAATTGCTTTCAACACCCGGTGGCGTTAGACGTCGTGCACCAACCCTTGGTGAGCACAGTCGTCAGGTGCTGGATCGATTTGGATTCAATGAAGAAGAAATTACCGAATTAATTAACAATGATGTAGTGGAATGAGGGAGTGATCATGACAGACCGACCTAAACGACTTCGAAGGTGCCAGCTTTCAGTGCCCGGCAGCAGTGAGAAAATGATGACGAAGGCTGCAGGAATGGATTTAGACCACGTATTTCTTGATCTTGAAGATGCAGTGGCGCCAAATTCGAAAGCACCGGCACGCGGAATGATTGTCGATGCAATCAACAATCTGGAATGGAAACCAAAGACAGTCTGTGTACGCATAAACGATGTCGAAACCCAGTACTGCCACGACGATATTATCGAAGTCGTCACCGGTGCCGGAGAGAAGCTCGATACCATCATGCTGACAAAAGCCAAGAGCGCAACCGATGTGCAGTTTGTTCATATCATGCTTGACCAGCTTGAACAGAAATTAGGTCTCAAGAACCGGATAGGGATTGAGTGCCTCATAGAAGAAGTTGAAGGAATGATGAATGTCGAAGAGATAGCAGCCTGCAGTGACCGCCTTGAATGCCTGATTTTCGGCATGGGTGATTACTCTGCAAGCCAGGGAATTAGCATCGGCAGTATCGGTGGAGAAAGCGGTGGTTATCCGCCGGACATCTGGCACTATCCTCGCTACAAAATGACCATTGCATGCCGTGCCAACAAGATCGACCCGGTAGACGGGCCCTATGCAAATTTCCGAAACCCGGAAGCCTACGAAAAGGAATGTGTTCGCGCCAATGCGCTCGGCATGGTTGGCAAGTGGGCCATTCATCCTGATCAGATCGAACCTTCCCAGCGAGTTTTCTCCCCCACGGCAGAAGCTGTGCAAGCGGCACGGGAGCAAATGGCTGCTTACGATGAGGCACTCGCCAACGGTCTGGGGTCAATTAACGTTGGTGGTGTCATGGTTGATGCTGCCAGCGTGAGGATTCTGCAGAACACCATAGACAAAGCCGACATGATCGGGATGTAAAGAGCAGGAAATTACAGGAGAACTGAGATGGCGCTAGATCGCAGTGAACAGGCAGAGCAGGAACCCACCGAAGGCTACATGACTGAAGAGCGCCTGATGATTCAGGAGTCGGCGCGAGAATTCACCATGAATGAGGTATTGCCGGTCGCAAACGAACTCGACCCGGTTCAGGGCGATATCCCCATGGATCTTCGAAGAAAGATGGGAGAAATGGGCTATTTTGGTATTCGTATACCCGAGGAATACGGCGGACTGGGCCTCGGAGTATTCGAGTATTGCCTCGTTGCAGAGGAACTTGCGCGAGGCTGGATGAGCGTCGCCTCGATCATCGCCCGTGCAGGCGGTGTGATGGGTGTTACCGGCTGGCCGATCGAGAGAAGAATTGAGCTCACAAAGAAAGCGGCTCAAGGCGAGTACCTGGCAGCGGTCGCACTATCGGAACCTGATGTTGGTTCAGATCTGCGGGGCGTTAAATGCCGGGCGGTACTGGAAGGTGATGAGTGGGCAATCACGGGGAATAAATACTGGTGTACCTTTGCTGACGGTTCGGACTATATATCTGTACTGTGTCGGGTTGACGATCAGGGCCAGGGCAAGTATTCAGGGCTTCGAAGCATTATCATCGAAAAGCCCAGGGGTGAATTACCCGAGGGCTGCTCCGGCGCGCCGATTCCGAAAATCGGCTACTTCGGCTGGAAAACCTGGGAGCTGGCGTTCGACGGATGCCGGGTACCCGAGATTAATATCACCGGTGGCGCAAACTCGGACGGATTCAAGGGCACGGTAAGCGGTCTTGAGGTTGCCCGCGCCCATACTGCAGCCCGTTCAATCGGACTCGCCAGGGGTGCACTTGAAGATGCGATGGAATATTCGCAGCAACGGGTTCAATTCGGTCAGCCGATTTCGGACTTCCAGGAGACAAGGTTCAAGATC
>CAZJRI010000083.1:0-22911 GCA_964548025.1 uncultured Pseudomonadales bacterium | reverse complement strand
TGGAAGATCGCCTGCTGCGACATGTTTCGGACGCATTTGCAGAAGACCCACTCAGGATACTTAGAGTCGCCAGATTCGCGGCCAGATTTCCTGAGTTCACCATTCACGACGATACCAGAGCTCTAATGAATTCCATGGTTAGGAGGGGCGAGCTAACCGAACTCGTTCCTGAACGAATTTACGCAGAACTGAATAAGGCACTGTCCGCAACTCATCCTCTTAGGTTTTTTGAGATTCTATCTGAACTCGACACAGATAATTTACTCTGGCCTGAGATCAGCAGTGATGGCTTGAGCCTGCTCGGGGAGATGTCGAAACTAACCGACGACCACCTCTTCCGAACTACCGCGCTGTTATGGGCATTGGACAAAAATCAAATTGAATCACTGGGAGCAAATCTCAGACTACCAGGCAAGGTAATATCATTTGGCTACCTGGCTAATGAGGCGTATCAGGCCTGGCAGGGTTTTGATGAGTTGAACGCTACCGATATCGTTGACTGGTTCTACCAGGTTGATGCATTTCGACGAAATGATCGATTTGTTTTACTTAATGACTTCTTTCATCATGTATCAAAAATACTGGGACGCACCGATAACGCTACAAAATGGGAAACTCACTATGAGATAGCCCGTAATATCTCAGCCAAAGAAATTATGGAGGACTATTCAGGCAAAGCCCTCGGCGTTGAGCTTCGAAATCGGCAGATAGAAGCGGTAGAGAGAGAAATCAGAAAATAAAAGAACTTCACTCTATTTTTGTCAAATGCAGTCATGCCACTATTTTATACGCCAACCGTTTAAAGTCATGACTGAATGGATGCCAGAATCCAGGCATTCGCTGAGTCATACAGATACCTGCAAGATTTGCCTCTGGTGACATCCACAGGTGGGTACCAGCCATGCCTCCCCAGTGATATTCACCAACAGCCGAGGGTGGTTCATCAACTTCGGGATGATCTTTCAGCGCAAAGCCAAGACCAAATGTTGTACCTTTTATTTCCCACATTGGAAAATTGACATTGACATCATCAGGCAGTTGGTTTGTGCGCATTAGCTCAAGGGTTTCGTTCTTGAGTAGTCGACTGCCATTCCAGCTACCGCCATATACCAACATTTGCACAAGTGCCAGGTAATCAATGAGTGTCGACATCAAACCACCACCGCCAGAGAGAAAAGTCGTGGGTTTGGAGTTGGCGCCGCTATAAGGATCATCCACTTTCGTATAGCCGCTCGCCATCGGGTCAAGGAGATCAGTCGGTGCATACATGGTCGTAAATCGATCTTGTTTCTCTTCGGGCACAAAAAAATCTGTATCCACCATAGCCAGGGGATCAAATATCCGCTCCTTCAGAAAGTGATCAAATCTTTGTCCTGACAGCACCTCAACGAGCCTGGCTGTGATATCCGTACCAAAACTGTATCTCCAGAATGTACCTGGTTGGTAGGCAAGGGGTAAATTCGCCAGGTCCTGACAGAGGCTCTCAAGGGTCATCGTGCTACCCGTCGCTAACGGATTTACGGCAGCAGCAGCATAGGCTTTGTCGATAACTGATTCAGGTTCAACAAATCCATATGAAAAACCCGCAGAGTGGCTCATTATCTGATTTATCCGGATGAGGCTATCCGCGGGTTCAATATCGTCAATACTGCTGGCAGCCTGTTTTAGAACTTTCATATCAGAGAATTCCGGAAGGTGCATCTCAAGCGGATCATCCAGCTTGAATTTACCTTCTTCGAATAACATCATTGCTGCAATAGAAGTGACTATTTTTGTGCTTGAGTGCATTCTGAAGATTGAATCTTCAGCCAGGGGTCTGTTTGTTTCATGATCTAGTGGACCGTAGGTCTTAACATCTACAACATCTGTGCCCTGAAGCACCAGGGTATTACAACAGGGAATAATCTTCTGATCGACGTACCACTGCATTCGCTCGTGGATTTCTGAAAAATCAAGATCGGTTTCTTTAACTTCAATGGTCATGATACTTCCGGGGTTTGGGATTCTTCTCTCTCAACTGCTCTATATCCAATATCAGTCCGATAATGTGGATTGTTGAATTTTATTTGATCTACAATTTCATAAGCCCGCGCTTGCGCTTCCTTAACGCTATTGCCCAGGGCTGTCACTCCCAGTACCCGCCCACCATTCGTAAACACTTTTCCATCTTTTAGCGCTGTACCGGCATGAAAGGTTTTTGAGTCTCGATCTTCTGCCGGGATATTCGTAATCTCATCACCCTTCGCATAGTCCTTTGGATACCCCCCTGCAGCCATCACCACCGTCAGGGCTGTTCTACCATCAAACTCAATTTCTTGCCCCGCCAGGTTTCCATCAATGGCATCGTTGCACAGTTGTACAAGATCCGATTTCATTCTCATCATTACGGGCTGTGTTTCCGGGTCGCCGAAGCGGCAATTGAATTCAATGACGCCAGGATTGCCCTCATCATCAATCATCAACCCGGCATACAGAAAACCCACATAGTCATTTCCGTCCTCTGCCATACCTGCAACAGTTGGTTCAATGACCCGCTTCATTATCTTTTCATGTACTTCCGGGGTCACAACCGGTGCCGGTGAATAGGCGCCCATACCACCAGTATTAGGGCCAGTATCACCATCGTAGGCTGCTTTATGATCCTGGGAGGATGCGAAAGGGATTATGTTTTTACCGTCGACGATGACAATGAAGCTTGCTTCTTCACCCACAAGAAATTCCTCAACGACAACTTTTGCGCCAGCCTCACCAAATGCGAGACCCTGCATCATATCCCTGATGGTCTCTTCAGCTTCTTTCTGATCATTCGCAATAACCACACCCTTACCCGCAGCAAGACCGTCTGCTTTGATGACCACGGGTTTCGCCATTGAGCTGGCATATGAGATTGCAGCATCAACCTCATCAAAAGTGCCGTATGCGGCAGTGGGGATCTGATGTCGTGCGAGAAAATCCTTCGTAAAGCTCTTCGAACCTTCAAGCTGCGCACTTTTTGCACCGGGCCCAAAACATCTGAGCCCTGCAGATTTAAAAAGATCCACAGCACCTGCTACAAGCGGTGCTTCCGGCCCAATTATTGTTAAATCTATGTCTTCTTTTTTTGCGAAAGCAATCTGAGCATCGAAATCCATCACGTCAATATCGATATTCCGCAGTTTTTCATCGCTGGCTGTTCCCGCATTACCTGGTGCGAGAAATACCTCACTGACCTCAGGGCTTTGCGCAGCCCGCCAGGCCAGGCCGTGTTCGCGTCCACCGGAACCGGTCACCAAAATCTTCATCATAATCCCCTTGTTTTCGTGATTCTGTCAGTCGAATTCCTAGTGACGAAAGTGGCGCATTCCCGTGAAGATCATCGCCATGCCAGCTTCATTTGCCGCTTGAATTACCTCGTCGTCTCGAACCGAGCCTCCGGGTTCGATTACTGCGGTAATACCTGCTTCAGCCGCAGCATCGATACCGTCTCGGAACGGGAAGAAGGCATCTGAAGCCATGACAGAACCCGGCACCACCAGGTTCTCGTCTGCTGCCTTTATACCGGCAATCTTCGCACTATACACCCTGCTCATCTGCCCTGCTCCAACACCAATGGTACGATTGTTTTTCGCATAAACTATTGCGTTGGATTTGACATACTTTGCCACTGTCCAGGCAAAAATCAGGTCTCGCTGTTCGTCGTCTGTTGGTTTACGGTCGGTAACAACTTTCAATTTGGACTCGTCTAAAAGTGATAGATCCGATTCCTGTACCAGCAGACCGCCAACAACTTTTTTATAGTCATACCTGTCTGCACCATCAACGTTAAGATCACCACACTCCAGAACGCGTACATTTTTCTTCTTTGTAAATACGCTCTTAGCCTGGTCATCAATTTCCGGTGCGATTATGACTTCAATGAACTGTTTTTCAATCATCGTTTTCGCAACGTCTGCTGTGATTTTTCGATTGAATGCGATAATGCCACCAAAAGCAGAGGTAGGATCAGTTTCGAATGCCAAAAGGTAGGCGGCAAGCGGGTCTGCGGCGAGTGCAACACCACAGGGATTGGCATGTTTGACTATCACACATGCAGGTTCGCTAAATGCACTTACGCATGCAAGAGCCGCATCTGTGTCTCCTACGTTATTAAACGAAAGTTCTCGCCCATGACTTTGATTAGCAGACCCGACACTGCCGCCACTGCAATCCGCTTCAACATAGAAAGCTGCATTTTGGTGGGGATTCTCACCATATCGCATGGATTGTTTCTTTTTGTACTGGAGGGTGATGGTATTTGGAAAGGGAGTTCGATCTCTGGACTGAATATCAATCGAGCCGAGATAGTTGGAAATTGCAGCATCATACTGTGCGATATGCTCAAACGCTTTCACTGCAAGACGAAATCTGGTCTCATATGAAACTGAACCCGAATTTTCATCCATTTCATGCATCACCTCTGAATAGTCGTTAACATCAACCACCACGACAACACTTGCAAAATTCTTTGCTGCAGATCGAACCATTGCGGGACCGCCAATATCGATATTTTCTATCGCCTCATCGAGAGTGCAATCAGGATTTGCGATCGTCTGTTCAAACGGATATAGATTTACCACCAGCAGGTCAATCGCAGAGATATCGTGCTCCGACATCACATCAACATCAATGCCGGTACCATCAGCATTTCGCCGACCCAGAAGCCCACCATGGACCTTCGGATGCAGGGTTTTTACCCTGCCGTCCATCATCTCGGGGAATCCTGTGTAATCGGAGACTTCACGGACATTCACGCCACTGTCAGCCAGCAGGTTAAATGTGCCGCCAGTAGACAGCACGCTGACATCGTGTTTCATCAGCCCCTGACCGAATTCCTTCAGCCCGGATTTATCTGAGACGCTTATCAAAGCTGTTCTCACTCTAGAATCTTGCATGTGCACTTCCAAATTCAGTAGTAGGTCCCAGGCGTTGCGCCGTCAATCGAGGAATTGCGCAACACAAAAAGAAAAAGGACGGTGTATGCCGTCCTCCTTGGTGGGATAAGTTTACACGCCCGACAGGGCAAAAGGAACGATTACAACATGTGGTACTTCTTCAACTTCTTGCGAAGCGTACCTCTGTTCAATCCGAGAATTGTCGCAGTCCTGCTTTGATTCTGATTCGTTCTATCCATAACTACAGTTAACAAGGGTACTTCTATTTGGGATAGGACCAAATCATACAATCCGCTTATCTTCTGATCATCCATGGTATTCATATAGAACTGCACGGCACGATCAACCGATTCAGCGAGTGAATCGGCAGCATTGTCTGATTCATCCTGCCTGTAGGTGTTCGTCTTTAGGTTGTTGGCTTGAACCGGGCTGGAAAGGGACACCTGTTCTTTATCCAGACTTGTCGCAGGCTCTTTGTCTACAACAGTCGAAGTCTCTGTACTTAAAGCCGCTGAGGGCTCTTTACTTACAACCGCTGAAGGCTCTTTACCTAAAACCGCTGAAGGCTCTTTGCCTAAAACCGCTGAAGGCTCTTTACCTAAAACCGCTGAGGGCTCTTGTTTGACCATTCTCGATATCTCCCATCAAAACCGGGCTTGTAACTCCATCGTCGCAAGTTTTCTCAAATCCCTTTTCAACTGCCTGAATCTGGGATTTTGTATTGGTCAACCTATTGAATTCCTTCATGAATCCCCTACTTCTACTGTCTTGAGCAGACGCTTGAAAGTACCATGTTACGTGCTTTCTAGCGATTCGGGGTCCCATAGTTTGGCCATAAAACTCACCCAGTCGGCCTATATGTGTGATGAGAATGTTTTTTACCTCACTTGAATCAGGATTTTTTTTCAGTTCTCCCGATTTAAGATAGTGATCGATCTGATTGACCATCCAGGGCCTGCCTCTAATTGCCCGGCCTATCATTACCGCGGCTGCACCCGTATGCGATATCACGGCGTCTGCCTTGCTGGCAGAATCAATATCACCATTTGCGATGACAGGTATCTTGACCGAATGCACAACCTCTGCAATCGCGTCATAGTCCACAAGCCCGGCAAATTTACAGGCCCGGGATCTGCCATGAACAGTCACTAGTTGTACACCGGCCTGTTCTGCAATTTTTGCAATCGCCATTGCATTCTGTTCAGCAAGGGACCAACCGAGTCTGATCTTAAGGGTGACGGGGATCTGCACAGCGCTGACGACCGCATTGAGAATTCTGTCAACAAGCTTTTCATCCCTCATAAGCGCTGACCCTGCTGCCTTGTTGCAGACTTTCTTTGCCGGGCATCCCATGTTGATATCGATAATCTGGGCGCCTGACCGTTCACAACTCATTGCAGCCTCAGCCAGCACCAATGGGTCTGCACCCGCAATCTGCACCCATCTGGGACCGGGTTCGCTATCAAATCGCAAACGATTCCTGGATTTCGTCGTTGTCCACAAACGCCTGTCAGCAGTTATCATTTCAGAAACGAGCCAATATGCTCCATGATCTCGACAGAGATTCCTGAAAGGCTGATCCGTTATACCCGCCATTGGCGCAATGATTACTTGACTGGAATTTTCAAAAGAACCGATCTTCAATTTGGGCCTGCCGACCTGTGGGGAGAGCAATGATATCAATTCGCATAACGACAGATCAATCAGGCAGTACGCTCAACGAATAACCAACTGCCTGCTTACCTGGATCTACTATTTCCAAAGACAAGCGAACCTCAGTTTTTGCAGGTATGAATCTTAACCCTGTGAGTTCGCCGCCAAGGTAAGTGCCAGGAGCAAACTCTCTCGATGCGACCGTCTTGCCACTTAGATCAGTAAAGCGAAGTTCCAGATTCGGGAATCTCTGCCTGTAGTCTGCAACATTCTTCACGATTGCATCCACGAGAAGTGCGCGTTCCTCCTGAGGATGCGACCTGATCACCAGATTAGTAGCGGTGAGTGCATCAAGATCCTTGAACTCCGGTAATTTACAGTCAATGAAACTGCAGAAAGAGAGGAAGTAACTGCGCAAGGCTGGATCCTGGGACAGAATGTCCCGATTAAACCAGACGAATTGTGAACACAGGATACATATTGCAACAAAGGACATCGTGAACCATAAAACAGGGTGGCTGCTGCCCTGATCGACATAACTGCCAACGATCTCATGTGGATCTTCCTCAACACTAATCTCTCCGGAGATCCCAATTGTTTCGTCATCACCATCTATTTCCGACGACAGTGCTACAGTCCAATCCTCATGAACTGAACTATTTACACCAGCTTCCAGATCGCGCTCAACCAGATCTTCTCGGGCGCTCTCATCTTCTTCCAAAGCACTATCAGCTTGTTCTTCCGGAGAGCCTTCAGCCTGTTCTTCGGGAGAGCCTTCAGCCTGGTCTTCTAGAGAGCCTTCAGCTTGTTCTTCTAGAGCGCCCTCAACTTGTTCTTCTAAAGCGCCTTCAGCTTGTTCTTCTAGAGCGCCTTCAGCTTGTTCTTCTAGAGCGCCTTCAGCTTGTTCTTCTAAAGCGACCTCAGCTTGTTCTTCTAGAGCGCCCTCAACTTGTTCTTCTAAAGCGCCTTCAGCTTGTTCTTCTAAAGCGCCCTCAACTTCTTCTAGAGAGCCTTCAGCTTGTTCTTCTAAAGAGCCCTCAGCATGCGCTTCTATAGAGCCTTCAGCTTCTTCCTGTGGCAAATCTTCGACTTCTTCTAAACCACTCTCAATCTGTATTGCTGAACGATTTTCGTTCTCTTGTTTCTGCAGGGCATTTGAATCGTCCGAAGGAGGTGTCTGATAGTAATTTTCAATTTGTAGTTCGTAATCTTCTTCGTCACCATCCTCATGGTAGATACCAAGCAGTTCCTTATAGTAATCAGCTTCTTCTGCGCCAGGATCAACTTTAAGTTCAGACTTGAATTCTTCTTCGAATTCAGTGTCTTCATAATAATCCTCTGCCTGTTCCTCCTGATTTGCCTGGTACAACTGGTCGTAGTAACTTTCCGGATTCAATTCTGCAGGATTTCCAGGTCCTTCCTGTGAAGGGTCCTCAACCTCCATATCCATGTCTATAGTAGACTGCTGTTCCAATGAGTCATCAATCTGATCGTCTGGTACATCCTCACTATGCCCTTTAAAAAGCAGGGCTTCAGCATCTTCTTCCTTTGCACGTTCAGACTGTTCTTCCGACTGTTCTTCCGATGCGGCTTCATTATCCTGTTCTGATGCATCTTCGAATGAACCTTCAACCTGTTCACCTGCAGGGCCTGTAGGCTGCTCTACCAGGGAGCTTTCAGAATTATCTCCGGGATGGATGGCTGCATCTTCCACCGACGCATCTTCAACTTCCCTTTCAACTTCACTTTCGACTTCACTTTCGACTTCACTTGCGATTGATTCACTTTGCCGTTCGGTAGAGGAATCTTCCTCAAATTGGTTGACGATCTGATTGTCTGATGAAGCTTCGCTGCTCTCTGTTAAGACCAGATTTTCAGGTCCATTAAAGATCTCCAGACATGAACCGCAGCGCACCGCACCGTTTGCAGCATCAAGCTGAATCTGTGTCACATTGAATGATGTTTCACAATTTGGGCAACGTGTTACAAAATCGGTTTCAGCCATCAATCTCTTCTCGCATGCAGACAAACCCAGCTTTCGCACAGGCTCTCTCCAACGAATTTCAACGGGTATGCTTTTTTAACCCACTCTGATTGCGATTCCATGATACCCGACAATATCAAATCGCCCGCCGGAGTCATCCGCTCTACCAGGATACTGGATAGTTCAACCAACGGCTGTGCCAGGATATTTGCAACAACCACATCAAACCTGGATTCAGCAAGTTCATCCAGGGTGCACACTCGAATTCGATCCTCTACTCCGTTTCTAACGGCATTATCTCGGGTCGCCACAAGTGCCTGAGGATCACTATCGACAGCAGTCACAGAAGAGGCACCTAGTAACAGGGATGCAATACCAAGAATCCCCGAACCAGAACCAAAGTCCAGCACACTGTTACCAGGATCGATATTCTTTTCCAGCCATTCGAGGCACATTCTGGTGGTGGCGTGAGTGCCTGTACCAAATGCCAGACCTGGATCCAGGTCAACTATTACCGCACCAGGCTCATTCACCTCGTATCCTGAAGGCTTGATCCACAATCGCTCACCGAACCGCATGGGCTTGAATCGATTGAGCCACTCACGCTCCCAGTCTCTGTCGTTAAGTGATTCCACATAAAGCACTTCGAAACCGGATGCCTTAATCTGCTGCTGAATCCCCTCAACATCGACATCGTCTTCATAGAGACCCGTCGCGGTCAGCTTTTCCCAAACTGGAATCTCACCCGGTCCTGGCTCGAATATTGGATTGTCTTCAGCATCCTCGATTGTCACGGATACCGCTCCACTATCCCAGAAAATGCTTTCCAGCTTTTCCAAATGTTCCGGCGATGTTCTGGCAACGAGAGTTTTCCAGTCCATCAGGACACCACATGTTTCATTAACTGTGTTGTATGTACTGCCTGCCTGAAGTTTTGGTCATCGAGAATCTTATCCAACAAGGGCATTCCAGTTTCAATGCCTTCAATACGCAACTCCTTCAAGGCTCTTTTCATCCTCATCATCGCCTCGTCTCTCGTACTTCCGTGCGTGATGAGTTTTGCTATCAGGGAATCGTATTGATGAGGGACTTCATAACCCGCATATAGATGTGAATCGACTCGGACACCGTTACCACCTGGCACTTCATATCTAACGACCAATCCAGGGCTGGGCCTGAAAGCCTCATCTTCTGCATTTATGCGACATTCTATCGAGTGGCCCTGAAGCTGTATCTCTTCCTGAGTCCACGGAAGCTGCCCCGAATCGGCGACGAGCAACTGAGCCTGGACCAGGTCAACGCCAGCTATCATCTCTGAAACGGGGTGTTCCACCTGCAATCGGGTATTCGCTTCCATGAAGTAAAATTCACCATCCTGGTAGAGGAATTCAAGGGTGGCGGCGTTCTGGTATTTTAGTGAAGCAAATGCATCTGCCGACTTGCGGGCAAGTAAATCCAATTTTCCCTTGTCTATGCCCGGCGCTGGAGCTTCTTCAACAATTTTCTGATGTCGACGTTGTACTGAACAATCTCTTGTACCCAGATGTACTGCACTACCCTGTCCATCACCCATGAGCTGCACTTCAACATGCCTGGCATTTGGCAGGTACTTTTCAATATATAATTCATCGCGGCCAAAATTGGAATCAGCCTCAGATTTTGCTTCCTGAAAGGCGGCTCTGAGTTCCGACTCTTGATGAATCAACCGGATTCCACGACCACCCCCGCCGAAGGAAGCCTTAATGACCAATGGGTAACCAATCTCTTTCGCACAACTCAAGGCTTCGTTCACCGATTCAATTGCGCCTTCACTGCCAGGAATTGGTCTCAAGCCACAGGTAGCCAGCAAATCCCTGGCTGCGGACTTGTCACCAAGCTGCCGGATCTGATCAGCAGTCGGACCGATAAAAGTCAGATCATTTTCAGTCACCAATTCAGCAAAATCTGCATCTTCAGAAAGCAATCCATAACCAGGATGGACACCATCACAATTGGTTACCCGGGCTGCCATTATAAGATTGTCTGGTGTCAGGTAACTTTGCTTGCCGATGCAGATTACCTCGTCTGCGTAGTTCAGATGTAGCAGATCTTTATCGACCTGTGTATAAGCCGCGACTACTTCCTTTCCCATTTCGTGACAAGCTCGCAATATTCTTAAAGCGATCTCTCCCCGATTTGCAATCAATATACGCTGGAGCATCTATCTGTTTCTTGTCTGGGGACACAATTGCTGCTGGATATGCCCGACCGGGTCGCATCCTCGTCATTCATTGACATTTGTATCTCGTGGTTCACAGAATCTGTTGAATACATTTGAAAACAACTTTTTGCAGGTCGGAACTCAGGGACTCTCGTCCGAAAAGTATATCTTAAAGCTTCGGGCTTGAGATCGTCTCTTCCCCAACAGGTGAAATCTATAAACCACTAGGTGATTGTAAAGAGTGGTTGATCAAACTCGACCGGAGTTTCATTTTCGACTAAAACCGCTTCAATCGTCCCATTCTTATCAGACTTTATCTGATTCATCATCTTCATCGACTCGATAATACAAAGCGTTTCACCTTCTTTCACCCTTGTGCCAACCTCAACAAAAGAGGGTGATCCCGGCGATGGGGCTCGATAGAAAGTGCCAACCATTGGGGCGTGGATGATATGACCTTTGATCGGTTCCGCTGGTTTGGAATTTGCTGGTTGAACCGGTGGAGCTGATGTCTTCCCAACCATTGGTTCGGTAACTGCTTCTACTGCAGTCCCGGTAGCGACAGGTATTGTAGTTCCCCGGGAAATTCGAACTGCCTCCTCTCCCTCCTTTATTTCGATCTCGGAAATATCCGATTCTTCCATTAACTCGATAAGTTTTTTTACTTTGCGAATATCCACTTATTGATCTCCCACTTTGTCGATGGCTGAGGCCAGGGCAAGTTCATAGCCTTTTGCACCCAGTCCTGTAATGCAGCCAACCGCAACGTCTGACAGATAGGATACTTGTCTGAAAGACTCTCTGCTGTGCACGTTGGAAAGATGTATCTCGATGAATGGTATTTCCACACCGAGCAAGGCGTCTCGCAGGGCAACACTTGTATGCGTGAATGCAGCAGGGTTGATGATTATGAACTCGACAGAATCTTCTTTTGCCTGGTGGATCCTCCCAACCAATTCATGTTCCGCATTGGTTTGAAAAGCCGACAGTTCATGATTGGCGCTTTTTGCCATCGCTATCAGACGTGAGTCAATATCAGCGAGGGTGTCAGAACCATAGAGTTCCGGTTCCCGAGTACCCAGCAGATTCAAGTTTGGACCGTGTAAAACCAACAACTTAGCCATTTGTCATTAATTCCATTGATTTTGTGATTTATCAGAAAATATCAGCAATTTAGCTCTTTTTTTTAGAAGTTAGATACAATTCGTTCAATATTTACAATTACTAGAGCTACCCAAAGATCCAGCTTCTACAAAGTAGCAAATTTTTAGAAGTTTATACCTTATTAGTGGATTTTTTAAGGAGATAGTCGCTTTTTTTGCGGTGGATAGCATAATCCGGCTTCTGCACACCCCTGATATTCCACGATCAGATTCACCTTATCCCTGCTTTCGTCATTCAGAGGAACCACAACCTCCAGTTCGTCATAATAAACTTCTACATCACCGAAAAACTCGTCGAATTTCGGTTTTCCGTCCATCATCGACAAATTACCCAAATCTGCTTCTGAAGTCACTTTCAAACGATGCCTGTAGAGGTAATAACCGGGCAAAATCTGCCAGTACAATTTCACCACCCCCTCTGCTCTGGATGATGTGAGTCTGAAAACCTCCTCTACCGGGAGTATTTCAGGCGCCTCAAGCAGATTCTTCGAGCTGCCGAATGGATTAGACGAAAATCGCTCGGATACTCTATTCGCAGTTTCAGAAACAGCCGCTGAGGGCTCTTTACCAAGAGCCGCTGAGGGCTCTTTATTAAGAACCGCTGAGGGCTCTTTACCAAGAACCGCTGAGGGCTCTTCACCAAAAGCCGCTGAGGGCTCTACAAACAACGCAGTGCAGGCCAGACTGGTTGCCAGAAATTGTCGCAAATTGATTTTACGATGCCGGATAGCCATAGATAAACCGTGGTCGTATAGTTAGATCAAATAGATTGACCGTTTGAGAAGCATTGTTATTCATTAATCGCAAGTTTTCAGTATACCTTCTGGGCATGGGACTCAGTCTGCTTTATGGCTGTCAAACTCCAACCGTTCAATCTGTCAGCGCCCCTGATCCAGAACCTTTGGTTGTTGAGCCAGCAACTGAATCTCACCAGTCAAAGATCGCTATTCTTTTGGACCAGGCATATATCGCCTTTGAACAAAACAAGCTGACCACACCAATTGACGACAATGCTTACTATATCTATCTGCAAGTACTCTCAATAGACCCCAAAAACGCTTCCGCAAATCAGGGTATCACTGAAATCGCTGAAAAATACCTTGAATGGGCAATCAACTCAGCCGAAGACGAACTCTACCAGAAAGCACACGACTATTTGAGCAAAGCCCGATCAGTCGACGAATCACACCCGAATATAGCAGCGGTTCAGCGCATGATTGAAGATCACGAGACTGCCAATCGCAGGACTTATCGGCTTTCCAACGAAGCCCTTAAAAGCCGGACAAATTGGCTGATTGAGGAACTGCATGACATTGGAAAAGTCGCTGAAAACCAGGATGCAGTCATAGTGATTAAGGCACCCACGGACCGGGAAGGCAGATGGATATACCAGCAGCTCAACAACGGGACGGTTAACCGTGTCAGGGCTACTTTCAAAGCTGGCTATGCACCCAGCGTTCAACTGATCTATCACGGCAACTAAAAGCTCTTTAGATACGGACCGCTGAGGGCTCTCTATGAGAGCAAGAACCGCTGAGGGCTCTCTATGAGAACAAGAGCCGCTGAGGGCTCTTTCTCTTCAACAAGAACAAGAACCGCTGAGGGCTCTTTACAGAAGCACCGCTGAGGGCTCTAACCCTGACTATAGTTATAGGGAGGGAAACTCATTTTTTTGGTCAGTTCTCAATGGATTTTTCGGCCGTTGCGCCCAGGAGACAGCGTGACTCCCATCAATTGTTGTATCTCATTACAGCACTATGTACTGCTTTCGGCGGTATGGTACTCGCTGGTTCACTGGGGATAACAGACGAAATGCTCGACATGGTCGCAAAGGAGTATGGGCGTCGTGCAAGAGGACGAATCGTTCAATGGCAGCAGGTTGTGGATCAAAACAATGCCGCAGGCGAACTGGAGAAACTAGAGGCGGTTAACCGCTTCTTTAATAAAAATAGGTTCGTCTCCGATCATGTACACTGGAAGATTCCTGACTACTGGGCAACACCCATAGAATTTCTATCTACCAAAGGGGGTGACTGCGAAGATTTCGCTATCGCCAAGTACATTACTCTTCGAGCCCTGGACGTACCTGACGAGAAGCTCAGAATAACGTATGTAAAAGCAATTCGGTTAAATCAGGCTCATATGGTCTTGACGTACTATGAAACACCAAAGGCAATCCCGCTGATCCTGGATAACCTTGAATCAAAAATCGAACCAGCAACCAAAAGAAAAGATTTAAAACCCGTCTTCAGCTTTAACGGGAATGGGCTATGGCTGGCAAAAATGCAAGGTGAAGGCCAGAAGTTGGGTACAGCAAACGATTTGAATATGTGGCGGGATCTGATTACCCGCCTGCAAAGAGAAAAAGGTAGGCCATGACACTCTTGCGTCAGATCATGTTAGTTGTGATCACAATATTTCTTATATTGTTCGGCATCAATTTTGTGCTGACAGTTTATGATTCCAGGCTCTATCTGGAATCACAGATGCATGCCCACGCTCAAGACACTGCCACATCGTTGGGTCTATCAATGACTACAGCTATCAAAGAGCAAGACTCGGCTAATCTCGAACTACTCGCAAATGCTGTTTTCGACAGGGGGTATTACCAGCGGATAACGCTCTACGATCTTGAAAATACGGTTCTGATCAGCAGAAATAATCCATTACAAGTGGATGGCGTACCACCCTGGTTCGTCAATCTGATTGACTTGCCCTCCCCTGTCGGTAAAGCAGAGATCATGGACGGATGGAACATTATGGGCACTCTAATGGTGATAGCTCACCCAGGGCATGCCTACAGGGACCTGTGGCGGATAACAGTCGACTACTTCTATCTATTCTGCTTCATTACGATCCTTAGTTACGGGTTCATCGGAACGGTTCTGAGGTTTCTAATGCAACCCTTGAAAAGGGTCGAACAACAGGCCAACGATATCTGTGATCGAAAATTTTCAGTCCTTGACAGAATCCCACGCACCAGGGAGTTAAGGCAGGTGGTTGAAGCAATGAACCACATGTCTGTAAAGATCAAAGAAATGTTCCAGCGACAGGTACAACTGACGGAAAGCATCCGTGAAGAAGCACGTCTCGATCCCGTAACCGGTCTGATCAACAGAAAGGAATTCGATGCACTTGTAACAGGCGTTATAAACTCAGAACCAGGTCCGGGTTCCAGCACCCTGATGATGCTCCAGATCCGCCACTTTTCAGAAATTAATACATCATTGGGCAGACAGCAGGCAGATGAATTACTAAAACTGGTCGCCGAGCGGTTTGCAAATTCACTGGCTTCGATACCTGATGCCATCATCAGCCGCCGTGCCGGGGCTGACTTCGCCGTCTACATTCCCCGGATCAACCTGGAACGTGCCCGGGCTTATCTGCAGGCCACCTTCCAGTCTGTGGCTTCACTCCAATTTTTTACGACTGACGACGATCTTGACAGACTACATATGGGTGCTTCCTTTCACGGTGATCGAGCAGATCTTTCACTGATGTTGTCAGCCGCAGATATGGCGTTAAGGAATGCCCAGAATGAAGGGGCAAATGGTACCTACTTTCTCATTCACGGTGATTCAGAAAATCCTGTTTCAGACTTCATCAAGCAGGCTGGAGAATGGAGACAGACCCTCGATAATATTATCGCAAGCGAAAACCTGCTGATTCATTTTCAACCAATCTACTCAATACCAGACAGAGAGCTTATTGCAGACGAAGTTTTCGTCAGAATAGAACTTGATGGCAGAATTATCGACGCTGGTGTCTTTATGCCGATGGCAGAGCGATTCGGTATGCTGGTTCAACTTGATCGACTGATCATTTCAAAGGTATTTCAGCAGATCAATGAATCATCACCCAGCTTCATGATCAATCTCTCGACCCATTCAATTCAGGATGAATCTTTCATTGCCTGGCTGACCCAGACCGTCAGTCAGCAACAGGATATTGCGGACAAGGTCATTTTCGAGTTCCAGGAGTATTCCGTACACCTGGCTTATAATCAGGTCAAACAGCTCATCGATACTGCCAGCCCCATGGGCTACCGGTTCTCGATAGACCGCTTTGGCAGCGGTTCAACCGCCTTTTCGTATCTGCAAAGCCTGGACGTGCACTTCATCAAGATCGACAGGAGCTTTGTCGCCGGAATCAGCGAAAATACTGACAACCAGTTCTTCATTCAATCCGTCTCCCAGATTGCCCGCACGAGGGATATGCGCCTGATCGCAGAGGGGGTGGAGCTCGATTCTGAACTCGACACACTCACGGAATTGGGTGTCGATGCGGCAATGGGTTATCTTCTTGGCAGACCGGGACCTGATTTTTAGTTACCATATACGTCTCAATCAAGACTAAGGACGGTAACTAAATTGGAGCTAGTCGATAAATTGAAATCCAGGATCTCTGATCAGTTGGAGACATCGTCGCTGTCGGGAGGGGCTAAAGTTGTATCAGGCGTCATCGGTGCGTTGGCAATTGCAACTTCTGCGCTGGGCTTCATCTGGGATAGTGAACCGGATTTATTCGATGTCGTAAAACAAACTGAACAGGCTACCAGCGACCTTGCGACCAGCAAAGTCATAGGCAGCGCCACTGTCGCAACCATGATCCGGCTTGGTGAAACCCTGCTTGAAAAACCGGGTGGATACCTGACTAACGATATTACGCCCCCAAGTATCATGATGGACAACCTGCCAAATTGGGAATTTGGCGTGCTTGTTCAGATCAGGGATATGGCGAGAACCCTGAGAAACAACCTCAGTCGATCGCAATCTCAATCCACGGAAGACAAGGGGCTGGTTACAGCCGAGAATCAATTCTACTTCGACAGCGATAGCTGGATGCTGCCGGAAACCGAGTCAGAGTACAGGAAGGGGATAAACGCACTGGAAGCCTATCTGGAGAGATTGGGTGGCAATGACACCGGTTCTGCGCAATTTTATGCAAGAGCGGATAACCTGGGAACCTGGCTGTCTGAGGTCGAAACACGACTGGGTAGCCTCTCACAGAGGCTCAGTGCCAGCGTGGGGAAAAACCAACTGGATATATCCCTCGCGGGAGATTCAGCAGCAGCCCAGTCAACAGATACAAAGACAGAGTCCCATATTCAAACGCCCTGGACAGAACTTGATGATGTTTTCTACGAGGCCCGGGGCACAACATGGGCGCTGATTCACCTTCTGAAAGCGGTTGAAGTAGACTTTAAGGAAGTCCTTGAGAAGAAAAACGCCCTGGTCAGTCTTCAGCAGATAATCAGAGAACTCGAACCAACCCAGGACACGTTATGGAGCCCGATTATTCTGAATGGCAGCGGTCTGGGCCTGGTGGCAAACCATTCTCTGGTCATGGGTTCTCATATTTCCCGCGCAAATGCTGCCATTATCGACCTTCGCAGGCTCTTGCAAGAGGGATAGAATCACTAATTTGAAACTGAAGTCATTTTTAACGTAATTAGTAGTTCACCCAAGCCACTCACTTTTGTAGTATTAGCACCCAGCTCAGACCACCCGGGTTCTGAGCCTGAGGAAAGACAAATAACCAAGACCAACCGGAATCAATTATGAGTGATCTAACAAACCTGCCACCAGTTTTTGGTGTGCTCGGACTCGTTTGTGCCTTCATTATCTACGTGCTGATGACCAGATATCCCGAAGGTGAAGACAAAATAAAGAAAATCGCCAGCGCAATTCATGAGGGCGCTATGGCCTTTATGCATCGTGAATATATGATGCTTGCTCTGTTCGCAGGCCCCCTGTTTCTGATTCTTCTGTTCTCACCCCTCGGATGGAATACAGCCCTTTCATTTGCTGTAGGTGCGCTTGCTTCAGCAGCCGCAGGATATCTGGGCATGTTTTCAGCAACCAAGGCAAATATAAGAACCACCACGGCGGCTCAGACAACAGGTTCTGCGGGAGCGCTAACTGTTGCTTTCTACGGTGGCTCAATAATGGGCCTCTGTGTTGCTTCTCTCGGTCTGTTGGGTCTGGGAACCCTTTATCTGCTATTTGGCAGTGATCCACATGAGGCTCATGCAATTCATGGATTTGGCATGGGCGCCTCTAGTGTCGCACTCTTTTCTCGAGTTGGCGGTGGTATTTTCACCAAAAGTGCAGACGTTGGCGCTGATCTAGTAGGTAAGGTCGAGGCAGGAATTCCTGAAGATGATCCGAGGAATCCAGGTGTTATAGCAGATAACGTCGGCGACAACGTTGGCGACGTTGCTGGCATGGGATCTGATATATTCGAGTCCTATTGCGGATCAATGATTGCGACCATCGCAATTGCCTCAACGCTGGCACTTGATGCAACCTACGGTATTAACGCCCTCACTGATGGAAGTGGTAGAGAGAGCTTAATGTTCCTACCCCTGGGCCTTGCATCAACTGGCTTGATCTGCTCGATTATCGGGATTCTGATCGTACGCACTATGTCCAACAGTGCACCTGAAACCGCACTGCGCATGGGACACCAGATATCAGCGGTTGCCCTTATCATCGCTGCCTATTTCCTGACGCAGGCAACAGGCATCAGCATCGACGTATGGTGGGCAATTGTCGCGGGGACTGTCGGCGGTATCCTGATTGGACTCGTCACTGAGTACTACACAGCCAAAGCGCCTGTTGTAAAGATTGCAGAATCAGGGCAAACAGGTACAGCAACCGTGATGATTACCGGTCTGGCAATCGGCATGCAGTCAGTTGTAGTTCCCATTCTCGCAATTGCTGCAATTATTTATGTATCAACTGATCTTGCTGGTCTCTACGGTGTGGGTATTGCCGCCGTTGGCATGCTTGCAACGGTGGGCATGACCATGGCACTGGACGCTTACGGCCCCGTGGCAGATAACGCGGGTGGTATCGCCGAAATGGGCGGATTAGGCGAAGATATTCGCGAGATTACCGACGGCCTTGATGAAGTTGGAAATACAACTGCGGCAATCGGCAAAGGTTTTGCCATCGGCGCAGCAGCGTTGGCAGCACTTGCCATTATCGCCGCCTTTGTCGAAACCATGAATGCAACCCAACCCGATTTCGCGCTGGAATTGTCCGATCCCAAGGTCCTGGTGGGACTCTTTATAGGTGGTGTTCTTCCGTTTCTTATCGCCTCAATCACGATGACTGCTGTCGGTGACGCCGCGATGGAAATGATCGAGGAAATTCGTCGGCAATTTCGAGAAATCGAAGGATTGATGGAAGGCAAGGCAGATCCTGATCATACAAAGTGCGTTGATATAGCAACAAAGGCAGCACTCAAGAAAATGATTCTGCCAGGGATAATTGCCGTGGCTATGCCTGCAGTAGTGGGTTTCGGACTTGGTGCCACGAGCCTTGGTGGTATGCTTGCCGGTGCGTTGCTGGGATGCGTGCTGCTAGCCCTTATGATGGCTAATGCAGGTGGTGCCTGGGATAATGCGAAGAAATACATCGAAAAAGGGAATCTGGGCGGTAAAGGTTCTGAAGTTCATGCAGCAGCAGTTGTGGGCGATACGGTTGGTGATCCGTTCAAGGATACCTCCGGTCCAAGCATGAATATTCTCATCAATGTAATGGCTATCGTGAGCCTTGTAATAGCTCCTCTCCTTTCATAAAAAGCTGAGTGCAGAAAAAGGCGGACATCTGTCCGCCTTTTTTTTTATCCACTTTAATTTCGCCTCCAATGCAATCAGAAATCATCTGGTTATAGATGCGCATCCTTCGTTGATGTAAATTTACCTTGATAAAGCCGGTCACTATGGCAAGTCGATAAATTGCTCGAGGGTATATTCATGCGCTTGTTAACTCTGATAATCCTTTTCATCTCTTTTCCAGTCAATGCAGCTCCCGGGACATCCGAGGGGATCAAGTGGTATGACTGGGGTGCCAAAGCCTTCGAGACGGCAAAAAAAGATAATAAGCTGATACTTGTCAACGTAGGGATGGAAGGTTGCGCTGCCTGTGAGCGCATGGAGCACTTCACTTATCAGGATAAGTCAGTTATCGATCTTCTGAATAAGAGCTACGTATCTATTGCCGTTGATTCTGAAGCACGCCCGGATATCGGAGAGAGATACTCTGATTGGGCCTGGCCAGCAACTGCGTTCCTTAAACCAAATGGCACTCAGGTACTTGCTATAGCCGGAAATCGAAATCCATCAAATTTCCTGCCACTGTTAAATGATCTGCTACAGAGACAAAAAAATGCAACCCTGTCAGCAGATACAAATACACCGTATTCTGCGCCATCTGAACCATCTGAAACCGAGCTTACAAAGGTAAGAAATCGACTTCGTGCCCAGATCGACGACAGGCTCAATGAGACCTGGGGCGGATGGCAGCAAAGAGGATTGGGTACGGAAGGAGCCGGTTCCAGACTCGACCATCTGTTGTTTCGAGCACATATGTACAGAAACAACGAATTGCGAACACTCGCTCTGAAGACCATAGATCGATTCGTTGATGCCCTGGACCCGGTCTGGGGAGGTGTCTATGTATCGGTTAGATATCCCAACACGCCCGAGCAGATAAAATCCGGGAGAATAACCTCACCACGTGTTATTCCTGAAAAGAGAATCACCTCCCAGGCAAACGCTATCAAAGCCTATGCGGACGGTTTCCAGCTTACCGGTGATACGAAGTATCAAGTAGCGATGTCAGAAATGGCTGACTTTTTTGATGACTGGTTTACCTCTCCGGATGGCACATTTTACTCAAATCAGAAAATCACACCGCCGAATCTACCAGATGGGATGAACGCCGGAGATTACTGGGCGCTCAAGAACCACGATGAACGCAATCAATACGGCGTGCCAGCGATAGATCATGCGGTGTATACGGATCAGAACGCCGAAGTGATCGATGCCCTGGTAAGAGCCTATGAAGCTTTTGATGACAGCAGATATCTCGACATGGCAACCAGGGCCGCCAGACACCTGATCTCGACCCGCCTTCTGGCAGATGGTTATCTTCTGCAGAATTCGCCCAGCAAGCAGGTGGATAGCGATGCAAGACTAAGACCGAACCTTCTTGAGTCTAGATCTTATCTCAGCACCCAGGCGTGGGCAGGCTCAGCCTTTCTATCTCTCTACCGGGTTACATCAGATCGGAAATGGCTTGACCATGCTGTCGTACTGGCAGACAACCTGGTGAGATTGCTGGAAGACAAGAAACTCGGAGGATTTTTTGGCACACCTGACGAGGGGTTGCCTATTCCGCCACGAAAGCCGCTCGAGCAAAATGGCAGGGTTGCCAACTTCTATTATGATCTGTGGGTCTACACAAAACATGATCGATTCAAGGGAATTGCAGAAAGAACCCTGATGGCTATCAGTGATCCGGAAATGATTCGTCGAGAAGGCAAAATAACAGGTGAGTTTGCACTGGCGCTTGAAAAAGTCACCGCTCAATATGTCGAGTTTTCCATAGTCGGGAATCCTGATGATGAGAGATCAAGGGCACTTTTTGAAGCCTCCCGACAGGTGCACCATCCACGGAAAATACTCCATTTCGAGAAGGCTGGCAGATACCCGGCACGCAGTCAGCCTGCATTGTATATCTGCAATCCAGACAGATGCAGCGTACCCATCATGAATGCCAGTTTGGTTGCAGAACAAGCCAAACTGTTCAGTGGCCCGGCACAAAGTTGAGACACCAATACAAATCCGGGCAGGGTATAATCAAGCCTGAATTTATATATCACGGTTGGCAAACCTTTGAAGCAATTGTTCGTTTATCTGTCGGCTGATGACACAGCACTTAATTTCACTGAACAGCATTTCTCCCCGTTCACTGATGAGTTTCCCGAAACGGAACTGATATTCCTGGACGATGAGGAAGCACTTCTGTCCGTTCTGCCACAGGTCAAGTGGCTGGATACCTGGTATTTTGACAAGAGCTGGTATGAATCAGCACCTAATCTGAAAGCGGTTTTTACGCCCGCCGCCGGAAAGGATTGGGTACACGAGGATCCCAGAGGACTTGTGCCTGTCCACTACGGCAAATTTCACGGGCCGATGATCGCTCAGTCAATGCTGGGTCTGATGCTGCATTTCAATCGAAGTATGGGGATCATGATTGACCGTCAGCGGAACCGGGTATGGGATCGAAATGCCCAGCGTGACTCAAAACTACTGAGTAACCAGACGGCTCTGATCATCGGCTACGGCAATATCGGCAAAACCTGTGGCAATGTACTCACAGGGCTGGGTATGCAGGTCTTTGGTCATCAGAGACAGTACAGTAGCGGTGTCGACGTGGATACCGCTGTTCAGTACATTCATCAGGATGATCTGCAGACAGGCCTCAAACTTGCTGATCATGTTATCGTACTGCTGCCAGGCGGCGAGAAAACTCGCCACTTTATTACTCTCGCGCACCTCAACCAGATGCAACCCAGCGCATATATTTATAACTTTGGCAGAGGCAGTACCATAAACGAAACCGATCTGCTCAGCGCCCTTGATACAGACGTTATTGCCGGAGCCGGACTCGATGTCACCGAAGAAGAACCGTTACCTCAGGATTCTCGGTTGTGGACCCACGAAAAGATTGTTTTATTACCCCATTCATCCTGCGTATATACAGAATATCAGCAACTTCACATTCAGGAACTCATCAATCTTCTGAATTCAGGATGATCTAACTATCAATTCGTCCCAAATTTCTCTCGATTCAAAGAAATATCAATGGAAATTACTCGGTCTACAAGAATGCATGATATAAATGTATATGGATTGGGAGTGGAAATTTCCAATTCAACGTCAAAGGATCAATAAGAAACTTCGAGGACATATGAAATGAACCTGAAATTAGTCATTAAAACCCTGCTTCTTGTGGCTTGCGCTGCAATGGCAATGGCAGCACCGGTTACATTCGCTGATACCAATCCATTTGCAGTTGCCGAATCATCCGGTGAAGCGATGCAGGTTGCTGGCGCCGAGGGTAAGTGTGGTGAAGGCAAATGCGGTGAAGGCAAAGCCAAAGCCGAAGGCAAATGCGGTGAAGGCAAATGTGGTGAAGGAAAGTG
>CAZJRI010000082.1:11491-22987 GCA_964548025.1 uncultured Pseudomonadales bacterium | reverse complement strand
AGGAATGGTAGTTTCGTTGCCCTTGTGGATGATCTCAAATTGGTTGTCTTCATCAAGTCCAGAGATGGTCAGCAGATCTCTCTGGAAATTGAAGGCAGATTGCAGTCATTTACCGTCACCTCTGATGGTGACAGGTGGCTGACTCATGGCCCGGCCGGGCAGATTGAACTGACGGAATTGCCGAGGTTCCCTGATCTGGATCATCTGGGTCTTGCAGGTGGATTGACTGCGCCGATGCCTGGTAATGTGGTTGAAACCTATGTCTCTGTTGGCGATGTAGTCGAGAAGGGGCAGTTGCTGCTGATTCTCGAAGGCATGAAGATGGAGCACAGGATCACAGCGCCTGATGCCGGATCCGTGACTGAACTGCCAGTCGCCAAAGGAGATCAGGTTGCCAACGGTGAAGTACTTGTTGTGCTTGAGGAACTTGAAGCAGGATAAATTCAGCTAACGAAGCTGCAAATGGGCTTTTCAGAACAACCACACATCGTTGATGTAAATAGTTGTTCTGACTAGCCCAGCAGGTACGCTGAAATCAGATTTGTTCTGCCTGACCGCCACCAGAGAGCTTCTTTAATCTATCCAGACGTGATTTTTCATTCTTCTGGAGCCAGATATCTTTCGAGAGGACCTTATAGGCTCGTTCGAAGTAACCACGAGCCACATCGATATTACCTTTCAGAAGATAGAGTTCACCGAGTTCTTCGAAGCCGTAACCAGACGGGTCCTTGCCATCCCTTGTTTTAAGCAGGTCCAGTTGAATGCTCAGAGATTCATCGATACGACCCAGAAATCGAAGTGTTTTTGCGTAGCTCCACCTTGCGATGCCAAGTCGTTCTTCGTTTTTGACGGATTCGTAGAAATCCTGGCATTGACTGAATTGTCGTAAAGCCTCGTCGTATCTCTGTACCTCAAAAAGATCCCATCCCATATTATTGTGAAACACACCTATCCATCGCTTGACGTTTTTATCAGATGACCGCCTGCTTTCTTCCAGTCCCTTGTTGTTCCATACAAGCTTTTCCTCAAGGGTGGTTGCAGCAATTGCAATCATATGAGCGCCATCGATAGAGTAGCTGTCGGCACCTATTGCTTTCCCCGATTCATAGGCTTTGATGAAGAGATCTCTGGCCTTGTTTTTCTTGTTTGCTGAATTATATGCTCTTCCCCGTTCAAGAAAATAACGCACATGGACCAGATCAATCTGATCATTCAGTTCTGTCTCGACCTGATCCAGGATCTTATGTGCCGCGTCGAAATTTGCCTGAAGACCGTAGGTTCGGGCAATTTGAGTTTTCAATTGCAGTAAATATGATCGATCCGGCGATTTCTCTGCTTTGGCTACTAAGGCGGTAAATTTATCTCGAGTCTCCCCGGGATTGGAATAGTTCCAGAGTTTATTAAAGTCCGGCAAACCCCCCTCTGATTCGTTTGCGCGTGTATCAATAACACAAATTAGTTGAATGGCAACAATCAGAATGACAACCAGCAAAAAGGGCTTCATAGCCACACCAGGTCGAGCAGATGCTTCAGGGTGCAAAGGGATTGGCATCTTTTTTCTTGTAGTCAGATATCAGAACAATATTTTAATGCTGCTCTGGCTTTTGAGACAAGACGGTTTTGAAATGTTCTTTAGAGAAGGGGAAGGCTGGCATCGGATGAATCGCGCTATAAGGCTTGCTACACTCAGCTCAGATTTTTGTAGTATGGGTTTTACATGAGTGATTTTGACGTTGTTCATAACCGGCGTGGTACTGACAGTGCCAAGTGGGCCAAGTATGCAGGGAAAGACATTCTCCCCATGTGGGTTGCCGACATGGATTTCAGATCCCCGCAGGTCATCATAGACGATATTAAGGAACGAGCTGATCATGGTGTATTCGGCTATGCCATGCCTACGGATGAACTATCTGCGGTTATTATCAATCGATTGAAAGACAAGTATGACTGGCAGACGCATGAGGAGGAGATTGTCTATCTAACGGGGGTTGTGCCGGGTTTGAATCTGGCCTGTCGCGGATTGGTCAAACCTGGGGAGTCGGTCGTGACTGTCACGCCTGTCTATCATCCATTCTTGTCAGCGCCCGATAACTGGGGACATAAACTTCATCGAATCAAAGCTGGCTATGATAACGGCGAGTGGACCTTTCCGCACGAGGAACTGGATTCGATGTTGGGAAAACATCCTGATATTAAACTGCTGTTGCTCTGCAATCCCTTCAACCCTATCGGCAGGTTACTCAACAGAGAAGAACTTGAAAGGATTGTCCAGATCTGTCTTAGTCATGATGTATTGATCTGCTCTGATGAAATTCACTGTGACCTGCTGCTTGATGGCAGACAACATGTACCAACGGCTACGATAAGTCCTGAAGCGGCAGATCAAACCATTTCACTTCTAGCGCCAACCAAGACTTTTAATCTTGCGGGCTTTGGTGGTTCGTTTGCCGTAATTAAAAATCCTGAGATAAGAGAAGCATTTGAGCAGGCAAAAAGCGGCACCATGAGTGTTATCAATATCTTTGCCTTGTCCAGCATGCTGCTGGCCTATCGGGATTGTGAACCCTGGCGATTGGAACTGATTAAATACCTGGAGGCAAACAGAGACTACCTTGCTGCACGAATTGCAGACATACCAGGCATTGGCATGAGTCCTGTTGAGGCGACCTATCTTGCCTGGCTTGACGTGTCGGCGCTCAAGTTAAATGACGCCATGGGATTTTTTGAAGATGCCGGGGTGGGGATGTCCGATGGGGCTCAGTTTGATGGTGAGGGTTTCATGCGTTTGAATTTCGCCTGTCCCAGGGAAACCCTGATCAAGGCTTGTGATCGATTGGAAGAAGCAGCACACAAGCTGCATGCATCGAGAGCGAAGTAATAGTGGGAATGCACTTGCCTCACGCACCGGGTAACACTACCATGGAGTGAATTCGGTCCACAGCAACCGTTAATAAATTACACGAATACTGGAGAGTTCAAGATGACCAATAAACCGATTCGAGCCCATGTGATTACTGGAGGATTTCCGGTTGGCCAGCATGCCGGTCATGATATGGATTATGCCCGCATGAGAATCCTTGCGGCCTTGCAGGAAAATGAAGATGTTCATACCACGGTGAGTAGTGACTTCACCGACTGTGATAAATGGCTCCCTGATTGTCAGTTTCTGGTTACCTATGTTGCCGGTCCCTATGCAGATGACGAGCAGGCAGCGGTCATCCAGGATTGGATGCAAAATGGTGGCAGATGGCTTGCATTTCATGGCAGTTCCGGCGGAAAGGCTGTTCGAGTTGAAGGTAAGGCCATGAGGCGTTGGGTACGGACGTCATATCATGATGCGCTTGGCTCCTTCTTCCTGACCCATCCACCGATACGGGAATTTACAGTCAATGTGAGCGATCAGGATCACCCGCTTACCCGCGGTCTGCCATCTTCCTATGTCACGCAGGACGAACCTTATATGATCGAAGTCATCCATGATGATGCACAGGTGCTGCTGACCACATCAGACATCAAGGCTCCCGATTATGTTGAAGAGATATATGGTAAAGACTCATCCCTGCTGCCTGATGGCAAGAACCGGGCTCTGGGCTATGTTCGTCAGGTAGGCAATGGTGCGGTTGCTTATATCGCAGGGGGGCATTGCCATACGCCAACCACCAATGTTCAGGTAACTGTTGCCTCAAATATTGATGCTGATCATAAGGTACCGCTCAATTTCCGCGGAGCCTGGAATACGGATGCCTTCAAGCAACTCTTAAAAAACGGCATCGAGTGGGGAACAGAAGCCCGGGCATGACGCCTGGGTTGATTATTGATTTTGTCGATAGCTGAAGTACAATTAAGCACCAACGAGCCGGATAAGGTGGTTGAAAGCTGGACCCGCCTGCTTGATGCAAAAGAGGTGGCCAGAGACAACATAGCGGTACTTTCAGCCAACCGGATTACGTTGGACGTTGGGGATTGTCAGATTGAAATTCTCTCACCAGATGGGGATGGCATCGTGAAGTCTCACCTTGATTCCCATCCGGGTGGTCCCTTCTCGGCAGGCTTCAGCACGCAAGACCCGGATCGAGTCAAGGCGCGTCTAAATACCGAGCAGATTGAATTTGCCGAAGAGCATGATCAGATATTCATAGAACCTGCCGCACTCGGTATACCTGGTTTGAGACTGGTTATTTCTGCCGATGAGACAAGGGATCGTCAGGGGGTGCTTCAGAATCTTTATGAAATTACCCATCTGACCTCCGAGGTTCAGGCTGCGGCTGATGAGTTCGCAAGAATATTTGAGCTCAATTTTGATCATTTCGTGCCAATCAAGTCTGAGGACTATGGATACGACGGATATCTGACGCTGGTGAACCCGGATGAACTCGATCGAATTGAAACAATCAACCCCTTTGATCTCGACAAGACGATGGGTCGTTTCTTCAAGAAATTCGGTGCTTCGTTTTATATGTGTTACGGAGAATGTGATGATCTGCCTTCGCTGCGCAGTCGATTGGCTGAACTGGTCCCCAACGATTGGACTGGTGACAGGGAAGGTCCGATAGACGGATTGTTTATCCATCCCAATGCGTTGGGCGGGGTTATGCTCGGGGTCAGTCGCACAACCCATGCCTGGTCATGGTCAGGTAGCCCTGATCGCATTGAGCCGAATAAAGATCGGTAACTGAAGCTGTTGACTGTTATGAGTCAATGGCCCAGCTTGGATCGCGCTTCTCTGCAAACGCTGTCATTCCCTCTCTCGCTTCAGGTGACGCAAACATGCGTGCAGAGAGTTCACCCATCGCCTTGAATCCATCGTCAGTTGAGAGCGTTGGGACAAGTTTGCACATCTTCTTGGTCTCGGCCAACGCTTGAGGGCTGCACTTTTTAAGAGAAGTGAGTAATTCGCCAACCGCATCGTCAAGTTGATCAGCCGGTACCGCCCGATTGATAAATCCCCACTCCGCTGCCTGTGCGCCGGAGAAGGTATCACCTGTCAGCATCAATTCTGCTCCCTTGAGCGTGCCGAAACGGGGCAGACAGACGACTGAAATGACCGCCGGTACTACACCAATCCTCACCTCACTGAATGCCATCGTGGCTGAGTCAATCATCACAACGAAATCGCAGGCTGACATAAGTCCCAGTCCACCAGCCCGAACTGCGCCATTGATTCTGGCAACAACAGGTTTGGGTGATTCCCATATCATATTGATGATACCGGGCAATCCCTTCCCTCTGGGTGCTTTAGCCGGTTCATCGCCCCGGGCTTTTGCGACATTCGCCTCTTTTGATTCTTTGAGATCGGCACCAGCACAAAAGACTGTGCCTGTATGGGTGAGTACAACTGCCCTTGCGTCAGGGTCAGCCAGGGCGGTTTGAACATGGGTTTCCACTTCGCTGCTTAACTGCCGTGACAGGGCATTGCGATTGTGGGGTGAATCCAGGGTAATTGTCGCGATACCCTTGCTGATGTCGAGATGCACTAGTTCGTCTGGCACTTTGAAGCTCCTGGTCCTGTTGATCATAGGAAAATGTATTTATCCACCGAGTATATCTGTCCCGGGTAACCGGAATAAACCCACATTTACAATAATCTGTAATTCACGAAACTGGCGTATTCACTCAGACAGGTTCGAGCATGGCCCCACGCATGGCATCAAAGATAACGTCATTGATGCCGATGCTTCTAAGGTACGAAAGGGGACCGCCGTATTCTTTATCAAGGCCGTCCAGGAATACGCCGATTGCCTCAGGGGGCACGCCGCTTGCCAGGGTCAACATCTCGCGTGTGGCACCTTCGGGAATGCCTGGACCGTTCACCACAAAATCAACCTGACGTGAAACATCGCGATTTGTGAGAGCATAGTCCTGCTCAATCACCTGACGTTCCACGCCAAGCACTGACAGTAGCATTGCGGTGATAACGCCAGTTCGATCCTTGCCGGCAGTACAGTGGATCAGCATCGGATAGCGATTCGTATCTGCGAAAATCCCAAATATTCGATGCCAGGGAGCCGGATCGAATGCAAGATAGTTCAGATAACGTTCACCTGACATGCCTGCCCCAAGACGTTCATCGAGCAGCTTCGATCCACCTTCAGGGATAACCGCATGTGCCTCATAGCTGGTGCCAAGGTTTTGTAATGGTCCCTGTCCCTGATCGCGAACCTCTTCTGGTCGTCTGAGGTCGATCTGCGTTGCTATGGATAGTGTGCCGACTCGTTCCAGATCAGCGGCTGTCATGCGATCCTGGCGACCTGCCCTAAAATACTGCCCCCAGCGCAATCGACGACCATCTGAACCCTGGTACCCACCGATATCGCGGAAATTGAAACATCCCTCAAAATCATGGTGGCGATCTGCAAAATCATCTGTCACTGGTTGAGCTCCTCATGCATGTTGTTTCGTGAATCCACAATGGAACCAAGTCTGACATTTGCAGTTAATTGTGTGCAAGTAGAGCTCATACAGGAGGCTGAAGCGTTCTCGCGAATAAGGTTACCAAGTCTTGATCTATGTCCTTGCAATTTGTAAGTGAATCAGATTAGTTTTACCGACTCTCAAAATCTCATATCAAGGAATAAACTGATGTTAAAAACTCGCTTCACTGAAGAATTTGGATTTGATTACCCTGTAGTCTGTGGCGGTATGATGGGTATCGGTAAAGCAGAGCTGGTTGCGCCGGTAGCTGAAGCCGGGGCCCTGGGTTTTCTTACCGCGTTGACCCAGTCGAGTCCGGATGAACTGGTCAAAGAAGTTGAAAGAACCAGAGGCATGACCGACAAGCCTTTCGGTGTGAATCTTACGATTCTACCCACCATCAACCCGGTGCCATATGATGAATATGCTGACGCGATTGTCGCATCCGGCATTAAAGTGGTGGAGACGGCAGGACGTAGTCCCGAACCCTATATGGAGACTTTCAAGTCTGCTGACATCAAGGTAATTCACAAGTGTACATCGGTACGTCACGCCCTCAAGGCTGAGAAAGTGGGTGTCGATGCAATCAGTATCGATGGATTTGAATGCGCCGGGCATCCTGGCGAAGACGATATTCCCGGACTGATATTGATACCGGCGGCAGCCAATATGCTGTCGATTCCGATACTGGCATCCGGCGGATTTGGTGACGGCAGGGGTCTGGCAGCAGCGATCATGCTGGGTGCCGATGCGGTTAACATGGGTACTCGGTTCATGGCAACCAAAGAAGCCCCGTTGCACCAGAACATTAAGGATAAGCTGGTGGAAGCATCTGAATTGGATACCACATTGATTAACCGTACATTCCGCAATACCTCCCGGGTATTCAAAAACTCAATTGCCGATCAGGTGGCTGCTAAAGAGGCAGAAGGTGCGGAATTCTCGGATATCCAGGAACTCGTTGCAGGTACCCGTGGTCGCAGCGCAATGGCCGAGGGTGATACCGAGGGCGGTATCTGGACAGCGGGCATGATAATTGGGTTAATCAAGGATATCCCCACTGTTGCTGAGTTGGTGCATCGGGTCTCCCTTGATGCCGAAGAGATTATCAAGGAAAAGATGAGGCTTATTGCCTGATTCGATTTTGGAGCAGGTTCGAATGACACCTGTTTAATGCAGGTGTCATTTAATCCGGGCTGGCGGCCTGGTGCAGTTCCTCAAGAAGAGGCATTGTATCTGCGAGTGAGAGGCATCCGTCAGTGATACTCTGGCCGTAGCGAAGCTTTCCCTTTTTATAGTCCTGCCGACCTCCGAGAAGATGACTTTCAAGCATCACGCCTTTAATTTCACTGACACCATTCTTCAGTGAGACGATAACGTCTGAAACGACGTCCTTTTGTTTTTCCGGATCCTTGTGGCTATTCCCATGGCTGCAGTCGATGATGACATTGGTTGGCATATCGTGTTCTGCCAGCAGATTCACCGCACTTCTGATGGACGCCTGATCGTAGTTGGGACCCGATCTGTCACCTCCCCGGAGGATCAAATGGCAATATTTGTTGCCGCTGGTTTCATAGATGGCAGGAGCGCCTTCCTTCGTAAGAGAAGGGAAGAGGTGCCTGTGTGCTGCGGCACGGATGGCGTCCACCGCAACCTGCACATCACCGTCTGTTCGATTCTTGATGCCGACAGGCATTGATAATCCTGATGCCAGTTCCCGGTGGACCTGACTCTCTGAAGTCCTGGCACCGATAGCACCCCAACTGATGAGGTCCGAGTAGTATTGACCGAACGTCGTATCAAGAAATTCGGTTCCGGCAGCCACCCCGATCTCTGAAATGTCGCGCAGTAATCGGCGAGCAGAACGAAGTCCCTTATTGAATTGAAAACTCTCATCAAGATCAGGATCGCTGATGAGACCTTTCCATCCTACGACTGTTCTTGGTTTTTCAAAATAAACCCGCATGATCAACAGGAGTCGATCTTCCATTCCGGAGAAATTTGTTTTGAGCTTGTCAGCGTATTCCAGTGCAGCCTCCGGATCGTGAACCGAACAGGGGCCAACGACAGTGATGAGTCGGGAATCATTGTTATCCAGAATGGATTCGATCTGTCGCCTCGTTGATGCAACCAGTTCGTGATCCCCGGTGGTGGCTGGTATTTCTTCGGCGAGAACGGCTGGTGAGATCAATGGCCGAACCCGCGTTACATTCCGATCTTCGATGAAATTCGTCATAGGTAGCTCAGTGAAGAAGGCCAGTAATTTATTCTAGCATCAGGATCTGCAAACGAGAGGATTGGGTATTAGAATAATCTCAGAAGGCACTGCGCTATTCTAAAAGAGAGTATCTTTAAAGGGTGATTCAACCAAGGCTTAGCTCTTTGGGTTGACGGTCTGTTTTTGATATATACAACCAAAAAAGCCCTCTTGTCGTAGAGGTGATACCATCATAAGTACAGGGTTTTAACCAGCAGTGGGCGCCTTCTGCCGACATTACTTTCCTGATATCTGATACGGAAATAAACCCGCCGTACCTGCCCCAGTGATTTGAAGCGTCTTTTAGTCTAAAGACAGGGATATAAATCTGTTCGGGTAAGACCCTGATGATATCCAGCACGCTTGATAGACCAGGAACTTTTCTCCTTAATGCTGCCAACGGAATCCAGTCCATATGCCACTTCTTGAGCCCAAAACCCGCCAGTTGAATCTTGGCAATCCCATCCTGCTTGAGTACTCTGCAGATTTCTCTCAGATAGTTTATGACTATCGTTTTATCCGGCATGTGGACGAAAGTGTGGTAAGAAAATAACCGGTCGATGGAATTATCTTCAATTAGATTGAGATCCCGGCCATTGCCCAGATGAAACTCGCAGTTATTCAGATCTCTGCATCTGGTGTTCGCTGCATCCAATGAGCTGGTTCTGATATCAACACCGATATAGCGACTTACCTTTTTCGATATCTCAACCCCGAATCGACCGTCTCCACAGCCGATATCAAGGAAAGCCTCGTTGCCGGGGATTGCTGGCAGGAAGGGTAGTACGAGTGTGCTAACGATCTCTCCTATTTCACGGTCCAGTGTGTCATTGTCCGGGTCGTGAATGACGTTTACCTGGTCGGTGAAGTTGCTGAAAAGATAGGGTTCAATTTCCATCAGGTGATATTAATCGAATGTCTGCAAAGACGGATATTTCAGCACGAGTTGGTACCGGTTGTTTGGGTGCATACTATTCCCCTGTAAACTTCGGGTCTCGTTTTTCGTTCCGTGCCGCGACTGCTTCCTTGAAGTCTTCCCTTCCATACGCGTAGTCCTGCGCAAAGTTCTCGAAGTGCCGGGCAGCATAGATATCCGAGCCAATACCCAGATAACCCAATCGCTTGGTGAGCATCAGTGCCGTGGGTGCGTTGCTGGCTATTTGCCGGGCAAGCTCGATAGTTGCATCCATAAGTTCGGCATCGGGTACTACCTGATTAACCAGACCAATCGCGAGCGCTTCATCTGCTTCAACAAAACGGCTGCTGAACCAAAGCTCGAATGCCTTGCCGAGTCCAATAAGGCGCGGCAGATAGTAGGTGGAAAACGCCTCCGGGGTTTGTCCCAGGGATGTAAATGGCAGTCTGATCCTCGCGCTTTCTGCCATTATTCGAATGTCGCACTGCAATGTATAGTTAAAGCCGACACCGATTGCATAACCATTTATCGCCGCAATCAGTGGCTGACGCACATTGGTCAGATCTGTATTTCCCGTGGGATAACGGGGTAGTTTGTGAGTGATATTTGATTTGCCGGCTTCATGACTGTCAATTTCGGCCTGAAAGCGCTGTTTGAAATCTGCACCTGCAGAGAATGCGCGACCACTCCCTGTCAGAATACCAACTCGGATGTCATCATCATTGCTGATCTCTCCTGCCGCATCTGAGAGCTCCTGGTACATCTGTGGATTGAAAGAATTGAGTTTTTCAGGACGATTGAGCGTGATCGTTGCTATGTGGTCATCTTTGTCAAGCTGGATGAATTCATATGCCATGACCTTGTCTCCTGTTAGTGATTAATTTGTCGAGAGTAGTTCCATGTCGGGATTTTTATGGTACGTGAACCAGTCTGATAGCTGATATTGGATTACCAGACCAGTTCACCATTGGCCAATTGCTGCTGACCTAGTTCCCGGGTTTGTAGGCAAGGAAACCATAACCGAATACTTCAAACCTACGGGCATTCTCCTCACCACCAGCCCCGGCAAAAGTATCGACAGGGGGACCAATCTCAACATTGATAAAACCGCAGTATTCCAACATCTTTTTCCATTCTGCGCACGGCAGACCTCCTGCGATTCAAGCTGTCCAGAGATCGATATTGTTGACGGCTGATTCAGGTACTGGGGCACCATTGGCAATATCTGCGAACTGCAGGCGACCACCGGGTTTGAGAACTCTCATGAGTTCTTTAAAAATGGCTGGTTTGTCCGGGCAGAGATTAAATACTCCATTGCTGATCACGACATCAGCCCAGCCATCCTCTACTGGTATGGATTCGAGCAGACCTTTGCGAAATTCTACATTTGTGAAACCCAGTTGCTCGACGGTGCTGCCAGATTTCTCAAGCATCTCGTCGGTCATATCGATGCCTATTACCTGACCTTCGCCTCCAATAATAGAAGCAGCAACAAACGAATCGAAGCCTGCACCTGAACCTGCGTCCAGCACCCGCTCTCCCGGTTGCAGTTCAGCCATTGAGAATGGATTAGCCACACCGGCAAACGACTCAACAGCCACTTCCGGTAACTTATCTACCACTGTCTTGTCATAGCCAAGATGATCCGTTAGCGGTCGACCGGTGTGAAAGTGGAAAGAGCCATTGGGGTCCAGAGCCACCTCTCGATATTTCTGTTTAACATCTTCTCTCAACTCGTCTGCATTCAGGGTTGAGCTATCGTTCATTTCGAACCTCCTGATAATGGTTTGAAACATTGATATGGCACACGAACATGGCGACATCATGGCCGATTGAGACCAAGGTTAACAAATGTTTCAGGTGCTGTACCAGTTGGTGATTCCGGGTACTAAAACGGTTTGAAGGGCCTAAT
>CAZJRI010000082.1:0-11481 GCA_964548025.1 uncultured Pseudomonadales bacterium | reverse complement strand
GTTCACGCTTCTCAAGAAAAGCAATTGCACCATCTTTCATGTTACGGGGGATCAGTACTGCCTGATGTTCCATTTCCAGATCCAATTGATCACTGAAGTTGTTATGAACAGCCGCATCAATTGTCTGACGAATTCTGGTTACGGTACCTGGCGAGGACCGTTTCAGGACAGCCGCAATCTTCGCGACTTCATCGTCCAATTGATCATCTGCAACGGCACGCCAGATCAACCCCCATTCCTGTGCCTGATCAGCAGTGATGCGATCACCCAGTAAGGTTATTCCCAGCGCCCTTGCGCGACCCACTCGCAACGGTATGCTCCAGGTGGCACCCATATCCGGCACGATCCCAAGATTCGGGCCAAAGGTTGCAACGAAGAAAGCAGACTGGCAGGCAACACTAATGTCACATGCGAGCGCAAGTCCAAAGCCGCCGCCTGCTGCAGGCCCGTTAACCCGGGCGATGGTTGGCACAGGGCAGTTCATCAGATCGCGCATGGCAGTATTGAATGTATCTCCCGAACCTTCATTACTACCGCTCGTATTGTCTGCTGGTTTTTCCTCCTCAGCCGGGGGTTCGGCAACCTGCGCAAGATCAGCACCTGCACAAAAACCACGACCTGTACCGGTGAGAACAACCACCCGAATACTTTTATCCTCAGAGACCTTGGCCAACGAGTCGCTGATGCCGCCCATAAGTCCGTTGGTCATGGCGTTCATGGCATCAGGTCGATTCAGGGTAATCGTCGCTATGCCGTCTTTTTGGGAGTACTTAACAGGTGAATCATCCATTGGGTCAATCTCCGTGTCCAAGTTTTATTGGATAAATTGAAGTAGAGAACTATGACATCAAAAATACACGGGTAGACAGTACATAACAAATTACAGGCTTTGCGAGAGATTAGAAGAACATATAAGGTATTGAACTGAAGAAGGAGGCATTTAAGTAAGAATGAACACTTTCGTCGATACAGTGACCGCTACTGCCGACCCGCCACCAAAGGGGGTGCCAAACCCGATTCACGATGCCGAAGGCGCTGATGCAGCAGGCTATGCGGGAGCGCTGGTAGCAGGTGTGAGAACCTATGGATGGGCTGCTGCCACAATTGCCAAATGTCTTGGAGATGAATGGTTCGATTCCGGATGGGTCGACTTCAGCCTGAAACGGCCGCTGTATGCAGGTGAGGTGCTGACTACTACCGTTGAAAAAGAGGGTGAAACCTGCACGGTTAGGTGTACTACCGGTGACGATGATCGTATTGTGCTGGAAGGTGTTGCGGGGCTTCATGGAGCTCCCTGCTTTGATGATATTGAACCACCGGGTATCTCCAAGGGCATGCAAGCGCAGGAATCGTTACCAGGTTATGATCTTGACCATGTGCCTTTACGCATACCACTGCGGCCACTCTGTGTTTTTGTTAGCAATGAAACTGCTCAGAGCATGGTGCTGGAAGATCTTGGGCAACAGATCGATCGTTATCTGACAACCGGTAAAGACCCGTGCTTTGTGCATCCATATTTCCTTGCCGGGCGTATGGCACCTCTCACTCGTCATAATTTTACCTATGGTCCGACAATCCATGTGCGAAGCCAGATTCAGCACATTCGTGAAGCAACGGCTGAGTGTGAGATTACGGTGGGTGCACAAATCGTTGATGCCTATGATCGAAAGGGTCACTGGTACCAGGTTCTGGATGGGATAGTAACTGATGAGGTCGGAAAGATAGCAATCATTCGTCACCATACGATATTCAGGCCCAGGGGTACGTAGTATTGGTCCACTATTCCGTTGGTGAGATGACTTCGTTCTAGCCTGTCAGGATACTAATCGCTCTTTCACTTGCAATCTCCGCTCGCGCTCTTATCTCATCGTTAGTGCAGCGACCCAAAGGATGTTCAAGTAGTACAAACGGATAGTCAGGCAGTCCCATCATGCGGGCTATATTTTTTGCGGTGACTTCGAATGGTTGGGTACACAAGACAACGGCTCTTTTACCGAGTTGTTCAAAAGTAATTCCATCGTGCAAACTGCACGTTGAACAGCTTCCTCAGTCGCCTGCGGCAGTAAGCAGATAATCAACTTCCGGTGACAGACCGGTCAGTATCTCTGCAGGTGCTGGTGCGCTCGCGTTTCGTTTGTACTTTAGAGGTAAGATCTTGCCGCCAAACCTTCGCTGTAGGCATCCAGCCGTCTCTTCCAGCAAGAGATCAGCGTTCAGCTTGGAATTTGAGAGCAGCCCGATAGTGCATCCCTCGAGACTGGCAAGAGCTGGCGCTCTTTGATTCTCTTTCTGAGCACCTGCAACAGTTGGATCAATGAGTTTCATGAATTGTCCTAGCAATCAATGCAAACACCGATTGCCTGTGATTGCATAATCGAAGCCCGGCTGCGGCTCCATGAAGGTATAAATGCCGAGTGACCACCGGCATCACCGCCACCTACCGTGACCAGGATGTCAGAAGGTTCCAGACCGCGATGACAGTCCTCCCTGTGTTGCATTTCATACTCCCTTGCCACGTATTTACCAATACGCTGCATGCCGCTTTTGGATCGCGTTGCATGTTCAAAGAGATACGTCTGCACCTCATTTTTTGACCAGCCATCCCGGGCGATGATTCCGGCATGTTCAGGGGATAGAACCACAACGCTCTGGCCCAGGCTGATACAGCCATAGTTAGACATTGCATCAGCTATGGTTTCGAGAATTGCCTCGGGAGAGTTTCCACCGTGATTCTCAACATTGCAGAAACCGGCACCGGCAAAAACTGTCACCGAGCTTACCCCATCCGGAAATCCAAGCTCTTCGCACAATGGTGCCCAGGGATTTTTGTCTGCACGTTCTGCGATGCAAAAACTGTACTTCCCCGGGTTCCCCTGCGTAGATTTGTCGGAAATACCCGGAATCATACGAAATACGTTTAGAAGAATGAGGCGAATAGCACGACCGATTGTCGCATTGGCTCTGTTGCCTGGCCCAAACAAGTTTACACCTGCATTCATGCCAATCTCATCAACGATGGGGCCACTAACGATCAGAAGGGGGGACGAACCACCCGTACTTGCCGTGCTGCCGTGAAAATTAAAAGGTGCCTCGTTCATCGCTTCAAATGCAGCAATAATCACAGGGAAATACTCAGGCAGGCAACCTGCCATCACAGCATTTACCGCAGCCGCGCGTACTGTTAACTCAAGCCCGGTGGCTGGATGCCTTGCCAGTACAGTTTCAGGTGGGCGCCCTTCAAGTGCCATCATCGCTTCTACCAGTGATGCTTCCGGTGGTATGACGGGCAGACCGTCTGTCCAGCCCTGCTCGTAGCAGTAATTGATGGCGGATAAGAGATCGTCAGGTACGTCGTGGATTATTTCGGACGCTGCTGTATTAGACATGTTGATATCCCATGCTTATCCATTCAGAAAATCTGAGGATACTGCTTCTGATAATTCAGGGTCAAACCGGTTTGTTCTCAAGTATCGCCAAACGAGTCTTATGAGATTCCATGTTGAGCATGAAGACCAGCCCGAGCATGATCAGATCAACCATAGCAACCAGATAGAATATCTGATCGAAGTCAAAAGCGGCGTCAAGAGGCCCTATTAACGCAGAGCCGAATGAAAGCGCGAGGTTCGAAAGCGCCATATAAACGGCAAACTGAGTCGCGGCTATTTTCGCTGAACACAAATGCATGAACAGTGAGATTGAGGCAATGGTTAACCATTGACCCGCGAATGCATAGACGAAGAAGAACGCGATCATCACGTTAGGGTTACTCCAGTAATCGGTCAGATAAGCGATACCGGCGAGCACCAGCAACTTGAAGAACAATCCCCAGAAAAGAGCCCGCAGGGCTGTAAATTTATCGATAAAGGGCGCAATCGCGATACCCAGAACCGCTGATGTGATACCAGCCAGAGCCGACCATTCAGGGTAGAAAGTATCAGAGAATCCCAGACCCTGGGTGGTCAGAACAGGCATTGCTGCACCGACGATTCCGGCGCCAACTCGATCCCCGAATTTAATAACGATCAGCAGAAGGCTCATGGGCAAAATGAGCGTTTTTGACAGATCACCGAAGATCCTGGTCCATTCGGTTTGTTGTAGTTCATGTGAGCGGGGTAATGAAGCTCCGCTGGTCCATGGCAGCAGCTTTTCTCCCTCGCGCTCCCTGAATAGCAGTGGAATGAGTGCAATCAGTGCGACACATACCGACATAACCCAGGCTGTGCTGGATAGACCGTAATTTGACAATAGCCATGCACCGAGAGCCGATGAACCGGAAATCCCAAGAATCTGACCGCCAAACATGAAGGCATTGGTCTGTGCCCGTTCATCTTCCGGCAATACGTCGATGGCCAGGCCGTCTACTGCAACATCCTGCCAGGCCGCAAAGAAATTGATGACAAAACCAACTGCAAGAATCCAACTGAATTCGCTGATGCCGAGGGAAAGTACGAGACAACCCAGCAGAATGCCCGATTGAGCAATCAGCACCCAGGGTCGTCTGCGACCCATATCGAGATAGGAGAAACGATCCATTATCGGACCCGCAACCAGTTTCAGCGTCCAGGGAAAACTGACCGTCGCAAGGAATACACCGATCTCGGTACTCGAATGACCCTGACCAGCCAGCCATGTGGGCAGCGCCACCATGAAGAGCCCCCATGGAATCCCCTGGGCTGCATAGAGCCCGAAGAATCCAGCAAGTCGTACCAACCTGTTGTCTGCCATGACTGGCAATTGCTTAATATCCATCAGTGCTCCAGGGTTCTGATGATTAAATTCTGGCTTGATTAGCAGATTGTGAAATTCATGATAATGAGATAACTACACCGGGTCTTCAATCGAATTCCTTCTTGGTACTTGCGAAGATCAGATAAAAAACCAGACCGAATATATTTAGCGCCGCCGCCACCTGAAATACGAGTATCCAGGATCCGGTCCATTGCAGGATCAATCCGCTCACATAAACACCGATAATGCCCGGCACGGTACCGGCCGTATTGGTGATACCCATTAGAGTACCGGCATGCTTGGGCGCGATATCCATATGGTTGCTGCCCCAGCCCCCGAGTGCAAATGCACCTATCATATTACCGACTGCCATCAAGGCAATGGCTACTGGCGCTGATTCGACATAACCCACAACTGCCAAAACGAATGCGCCACCACCGAATCCGATCGTCTGCATCAGTTTACGTACAAATGTGACGTCGAGACCCCTGCTGATGAGTTTGTCAGTCGTCCACCCGGCGACATTAAGGAAAAGAAATGAAGCAACAGAAGGGATCATGGTGAATAGGCCAACCGCCGCGAAATCAACACCCAATCCTTCTGAAATATAGGTAGGCAGCCATGAGAGCAGCACATATCCACCCCAGTTTGAACAGAAATGACTCACGATTATTGCCCAGACTGCCATGGAGCCAAGCATGGCTTTGATGGGAGGTGGTTCAACCTGTTGCTCTTCTGTGCTACTTGAATGAATAACGGCCAGTTCTTCCTCGGTGATCCCTGGATAGTCATCCGGATTGGTCGTCGCGAATTTTGCCCAGAGGAAATACCAGAAGATGCCGACAGCACCAAACAGATAGAACGCCAGGTCCAGCCAAGACTCAGCACGATGACCGGGGTAAGAAGAAGGGCGAAGACGGTTCCTAATGGTATTGCACTGGCATTGAGGCCAATCGCGCGGGTTCGTTCAGTGATAGGCAGCCAGCGTGAAAACAGACTATAGATTGATGGAAAGGTGACAGCCTCACCCAATCCCATGCCAACTCGCGAGATCAGCAAAAAGGTAAGACCTGCAAATGCAGCCGGTGGCGTAATAATCGTAAAAGCTGACCAGAACAATACGCCGAAGCCGAGAACAGTTTTCCCGCCGAACCGGTCAGCCAACCAGCCCCCTGCGACCTGGGTTAGCAGGTACCCGGCAAAAAAAGAGGACATCACCAGTCCCTGGGTGCCTCTATCCCACCCGAACTCTTCGGCCATCGGGATGATGGCGACTGAGATGTTGACCCGGTCGATATAGCAGATGAAAGTAGCCATGGCGCACATCGCCACCATGTTGTAACGTTTTTGCCATGCTCTTATCATTGAGCTGTCCAGGTTGCCAGTTCTCCTCAGGGTGAGGAGAAAGCAATCGGCTGTCAAGGGAGGAATTTTTTTAATCTTTCTTCTTTGTTATTGAAATTTATTGACCGGGAGGAGTCGTTGTCATGAGAAAGTTATATGGAATTTCAGGTTCACGCGCACTGAGATCAATCTGGGCGATGGAAGAAGTGGGTATCGAATATGAGCATATACCGACCAGTTTTGCGGGTGACTCAAAAAAACCGGAATACCTGGCAGTCAATCCCAATGGGCGCATCCCGGCACTGGTTGATGATGATCTGGTGCTATTCGAGTCGATGGCTATTAATTTATATCTAGCCAACAAGTATGGGGGTGCGCTTTACCCTGACAATGAAGCTGATGTAGCGAGAGCGAATCAATGGAGTGTCTGGGGAATCAGCGAGATAGAACCTTTGCAGATGCAGCTCGTTGTTCAGAAGATATTTACGCCTGAAGAAAAAAGGGATGCCAAGATCATAGCCGGTGCAGAAAAAGGGCTTGAACGACCATTGAAAGTACTTGATTCGGTCCTTGCTGATCGGCCTTATCTTTTAGGAGACGAATTTACCATTGCAGATTTAAACGTTGCGGCTGTAATGCTGCTCCTTCAAATGGTCGGCTTCGATTATTCCGCGTTCGGCAATGTCCAGGGTTGGGCGGACAGATGTTATGCGCGACCGTCGCTGGCAGCGGCACAGGCGAAGTGATTTGCAGTTGGCGAAATTGAATAAACTTGCCTACGCAGGATTTATGGTGAACAGACCGGCGATTATTGGTCTTATTGCGCTGACTGTCGTCGTGATCACATTGGTGGTTGGCAGCGGTATTCTGAAGGATGAGGAGGTATATCCGCTACCGGAGCATCTGGTGGAATATCTACTCTGGGAACCGGATCAGCTCACGGCATTCAGGTTAGAGGATTTCGACCGGCAGGATTTCGATCTTGATCGTCTCAAAGGCAAGTGGACCTTTCTATTTTTCGGCTTTACTTTCTGCCCGGATGTCTGCCCGGTCACAATGGCGAATCTTGGGGCAGTGTTCAGGCAACTGGAGTCGAAGTCTGTGCAAATGGACTCGCTCCAGGGACTGTTTGTTTCAGTAGATCCGGCTCGAGACACCCCTGAAGTGCTGAAACAGTATGTGCCTCATTTCAACAGTGGCTTCGTTGGCGTCAGCGGAACCACTGAAGAGCTGAATTTATTTACCCGGCAACTGGGTGCGCTCTACTATATTGACGAAAGTGAGATCGAGGAAGGTGAACCGGGGGAAAACTACCAGGTGAGTCACAATTCTTCGATCTTTCTGATCGATCCAAAGGGACGTCAGTATGCGCGTTTTACAATGCCGCATATACCGACAGAAATCTCGGAAGTCTTTCTCGAAATTGTGCAACATTACGAGTCAGTAGAGGGTAAAAAAAATAGCTGGTTTTAGGATGAGAATACTTGACAAATGCCAATACACATCGGTTCCGTCCCGCCCAGATAGATCGGCTGTTTCCACGGGAAAATAATTGACTTAGGTCAATACACCCAAACTAAAAAAGCTATAGTGTTCAGATACATTTAGAAGCTGATGACTCGGCGACGGGTATTGGCTACCCTGATCTGCGACTAATTATTCAGCAGGGATTGGGGGTGGAAAAAAGATGCTCGGCAAACGGTCTATTAAAGTCATATTAGTGTCAATTCTGGCACTATTGGTTCCAATATCAAACGCGGGTGCTGCATCCGCTATTCCGAGTTGGCAGAACGCCGAATCGGACTCGAAAGATTCACCATTAAAAGATCCCATGTTGTTGTACAACGCTGGTGGTCTTGATGGCAAAGTAGCCGTCATCGGCATACCAAGTATGCGTACCTATCGACATATTGATGTGGGCGTTGATCTACATGAACCTGTCTTCAGTGGTACCAACGCGGGTAACAAGAATGGTACGGCTGACGGCAAGTATCTCTACGTCAACGACAAGGGTGCAAATACCATCGGTGTGATTAATCTTCAGACAGGTATGCTTGAACGTCTGATTTCACTGCCATTTCCTTTCGGGGTTCACCATATCGCACTGGATGATACAGGCAAGTTCCTGTACGGCTCCGGTGAGTATTCCGGCAAGATGTCGAAAACTGAAATCTCGACAGGTAAAACACAGGTGATCGACTGGGGCCCTGCGCCGAGTGCACCTGACTATCTTGACGTTGATAAGAAAGGCAGATATGTCTTTTCCGGTAACTACTACCACTCAACTGTTGGTGTTTTTTCAACGAACCCTTTCAAGTTCATCAAGGAAATACCGGTCGGCAAGAACCCCCACGGCACGGACGTGATTCCTGAGAGCACGATGGTTCTGGTAAGCGACAAGCTGTCGGCGACAATGACGGTGATTGATGTCGAGAAACTGGCGGTTAAAAAAGTCCTGCCTACCTGTGCAGGCCCATTGCACTCCGTAATGGATGTTTATGATAAGGATGGCGGAACGTACGAACCAGGCAAAGACAGCCCCGAGGGCCTGACTTCCAAATATGCCTACGAGAGTTGTTTCGTATCTGATTCGAACGTCAAAATCGATCTGAAGAAACTCGAAGTTGTGGATGAAATTCCAACTCACTACAGAACGGGGCATATTGCCATCAGTTCTGACAACAGCTATGTGCTTGCTCTCAATAAGTTCTCAACAGGACTCTTCAGTCCTACTGGTGTTGTCTATCCGGTGAACTTTGAAATGTGGGATGCAAGGGAATCTTCACCTACCTACGGTAAAACAATGAAGATAACACCGGTTGATGGCGAGCCGCACAATGCCAAGTCCATACATGCTTACCAGATTAAGCGATGGAATATGGGTGAGGCCGAGCGAGGCGGATTGATAACCGGTGTTACTCCCGTCATTGATCCCGCTCACAGGGCCGACGCAAGAAGATACTACGTGCCCAAGTCAAATGAGAAGCCAGGTATACGTATGGTTGACGGCGTGAAGGAAATTCACGTCAAAGCCTTCAGCTATGGTTATATCCCAAGAAATATACGGGTCAACAAAGGTGAGAAGGTCAGGATGTTCGTCACCAATATCGACCGCGCTTCAGGGATTACCAAGAATCCTGATGTAACCATGGGACTGACTATCTATGGACCTTATGGTCTTCGAACCAATTTAAGTGCACCGAGGGGTGTAACCGCCGTAACAGAATTCGTCGCAGATATCGCTGGTGAGTACGCGATATTCTGTCAGCACTTCTGCGGTCCTCTGCATCTTGAAATGAGGGGCTCCTTCTTCGTGGATGATCCTGAACTGGGTGATTCCAACCTGTCTGTGGGTGACTACGCGGCCGCCCAGAAACTGCCAGGGCTGGTTGAAGAAGGCGATCTGGTAATAGCCGAACGAGTGGATAGCTTTTAATTTTGAGTATTCGAAAGTGGTCTTTGACGGCTTTTGTGATATTGCTGGTAGCGTGTAGTAGTGGACCCCCGGACTTGCCAAAGGAAGGACCCGATGTTGTTGCTACACGCTTCTATGAGTACATATCAGAAGCCAAGATTAAGGGAGGTGCCGCACCGGCTCGTGAGGCATTCAAGCTGATTAATGCTGACACCTCGAAGCTGAACCAGTCCCAGTTTGTGGAGATCGTAAAACGGTATCCACCGGGTTTCAGGGTTGAGCTCACGAGTACCGAAATCAATGAAAACAAGGCACTGGTAATGATGATGTACAAATTGCCTTCTGACTTTGGTGAATACTCGGTCAATGGCGAGGTTTCTCTGGATCTGGATCCACAGACCAATAGTTGGAAGATCGATTTCACCGGCGAAAATTACGGCCTGGGTCGAAACGATCTGGTCGGCAGTGAGGTCGGGCAGTAATGTTGGAAGGGGCGATCAGTTCACTCAGGGAAAGAATCATTGCCCAGATGGAGAAACCGGTTCCGTCCCATGTGAATATCTTTCATTGTTTCGGCGGGATATCGCTATTGCTCATTTTCCTCCAGGTTGTAACAGGCATAGTCATGCTGTTTTTTTTTACACCGGAACCCAAAGAAGCGCTATTGAGTATCGAAACCATGAGCAATGAAGTTACCGGTGGCTGGTTACTGAGAGACGGTCATAGATGGGGATCAACGATACTCCTGGCATTCGTATTTTCTCATATGATAGCGGTCTTCTATTTCAAGGCTTATCAGAGCCCGAGGCAGCTCACCTGGACTTCAGGTGTTGTTCAGTTGACCATCGTTTTTCTGATGGTTACAACCGGGATTCTGCTGCCCTGGGACTGGCGCGCATATTGGGCCTATGCACTCTGGATGGACTATATCGCGACCTGGCCATTGGTGGGCGAGTACCTGAAAGAAGCAGCGCTGAATACATTCACACTAAACAGGGTGTTTTATACCCATGTGCTTTTTCTGCCTTTGATGCTTGGTGGTTTCTTGCTATTCCACTTCAAGATGATAAGGAAGTACGGGATAAGCCAGCCTTTGTAGGCATGGCATTTGGGTAGCAGATGATGGCAAATAGAAAACAGAAAATAGGCAGGGAACCCAAATACGATCCTCCGTATCCGCAGGACTTCTATGCCTTCTGGCCCCAACATGTCATCAAAGGTTTGATCATACTCGTTGTCATCTATGCGGCGGTATTCATCCTGGCATCGCTGTACCGGGTTCCAATGGATCCCGATATGCCACCTTTACCCTATGAAGGCGCGAATATCCCGGCACCTGAGTGGTACCTTTTTCTTATGTTCCAGCCTTTCTGGTATATGACGGGCGAAGACAGCAAGTGGTTGTCTCTGGGGACGTTCTGGATTCCTTTCGCGGTGCTGATCGGCTTGTTCCTGGTCCCTGTATTGCTGGGTAAGGAAAAGAAATCCGAACCGATGGGCGGATGGAAGAAAGCGGGTTTTGCTCTAATCGCGCTGATTGTCTGGACATTGGGCGGTACAGCAGTGGTTGGCAGCGGCTATCCGGCTAAAACGACTGGTTGCCCTTCGTGCCATAATCCCATGATGGGCGCAAGACAGGCTTTGCCACCTGCGACCATGGGCGAGTACTACAAAGTCGAAAGACAGCGTCAGATTGATGTGGGCGATTATCGTGCTGGTGATACCTCCGGCATGATTGGATCCTACAAAGATGCAAACTGGCAATTACGCCACTTCTATGAACCAACGATGACGTGGTGATGGGGATGGTGATGGTGAAACTAAAATGGATTCCAATATTGATCATGAGCCTTGCGATGAGCGCAGGAGTGGTCAATGCGTCAGAAGGGGGCAAAGTCTCCCCGATATCAGAATATGAACTCCCGGCCTCGCTTAGTTCATCCTATGCAATTGAAGTGGATGCCAACAGCAAGGTCTGGTTTACCGAAAAGATA
>CAZJRI010000081.1:0-23033 GCA_964548025.1 uncultured Pseudomonadales bacterium | reverse complement strand
ATTGGATTAGCAGGCATTGTGCCTTGCTAATCACATGGGTGCAGGGCGGATCGGATTCTTTCCGTCCCAGTTTTTGGCAGCATTTTCCACCACCAGCGCAATTTCATTAAAAGCATCTGAGTTCTGCCACAATTCTATATAGTGTCCGACGCTGTCCAGTGCATCGAAATAGGTGAGTTCACTGCCACCGAGATTACATTCAAAGGCGATTTCGTGACCAAGATTAAGGTATTGGACTTTTGCGGTCTCATAATCCGTGGGCATCAAACCAACATGATGCAGCCCAATACGACCGGCATCGACTGCCTCTTTATAAACTGAGGGCTCGTTCTTGTTGTGCTGGTAGATGAGTTCAATCTGCACGTCACCACTATTCCCCAGTGCAATATCCACATCCACATTGGATGGTTGTCCGCGATAGAGCTGATCATCCAGCGGGCAATGTTCAAACATAAAAAAAGGACCAACATTCAAGACGTCCACCCAGTACTTAAGCGCTTTGTCCAGGTCCCCTACAACGTATCCCAGTTGTCGAATCGTATTCAGTGGTTGCATGCTGTATTTCTCCCCTTGGTTAATTGGATTGTACAGTAATAACTAAAACCCCTGTATCTGACAGGCAATAGTCATCAACACGCTTTACCCCGACAGGGTTAGCAGGTAGTTTAGTAAGCAGACAGGATTCCATATGACAGAAACAGAACATTGGCAGCGAATTTACACCACAAAACCTACGGATGAGGTTGGTTGGTACGCTCCTCATCTGAAGACGTCGCTAAATTGGATCGGTGACCTGAAATTGCAGCCCGATGATGCCCTCATCGATGTAGGAGGGGGTGCTTCAACACTCGTTGACGATCTTCTAAGACTGGGATACAAAAAAATATCAGTGCTCGATTTATCGAACCAGGCGATTTCAGTGGTGAGGAACAGACTGGGAAGTCGGGACGAGACTGTTAACTGGCTTATGGGGGATATCACAGAAGTTGATTTACCTCAGGGTCAATTCGAGCTGTGGCACGACAGGGCAGTATTTCATTTTCTTACAGAGAAGGCACAGCAGAAGAAGTACCGGGACAGATTGCTTAGGGCGCTTAAGGTGGGTGGTAATCTGATTATCGGCACATTCGAGCTTGAAGGCCCTGCCACTTGCAGCGGTTTACCGGTTCAACGATATAGTGCTGAACTGCTCAGTACGTTATTCGGTACAGAGTTTGAACTTAAGCGCCACCAAAAGGAAAACCATACAACACCATCTGGATTTGAGCAGCGATATCTCTACTGTCAGTTTGAAAGAGTTGCTTAATCAATAGCTCTGGCTGCACCGTGATGGCTTTGCAGAAACCGCTTCCCGTCTCTTTCATAGATAATCAGGCCATCCAGGAATTCGACCGGAAAATCTGATGTGGCTTGACCAAGGAGTTGATCTCGTACGGTATAGATTGTCATATCGTGGCTAACGAGGATATCTAGTTGCGGAGAATTCAGTGGTTGTTGTAGTTTATCAGCTGCAAAATCGAAAACGAGTCGTGCGGCAGTCTCGCCCGGTATCATGACGTGCTGTGGTATTTCTTTTTCAAACCAGGCTTTCAGCATAGGGGCCAGTCCGCCAGCCGATTCCATGAATCTGAACATTCTCATCTGATCCAGGATATAGAATACGCCGAGGGCTTCAACAGGACGCGTCCGGGTAGTCTCTCCACCTTTATTCTGGTGCCCCGACAGTATCAGGTTAGCGGTATCAACACATCGCTCTGCAGGACTTGCATATCCGCGAAGCAATAGGGATTTAGGTAGCAACTCACCGAGTCTGGTTGACAAGGTTCGGCCTTCTTCGGTGAGTGGATTCGCCAGATCATGCCTGTTAGGTTCAAACTCTCGTGCAGAGTGGCGCATCAGAAGCACTATATGTTCAGCGCCTTCATCCAGGGCACTGTTCACCAGATCCAGTGTGTCATCACCAAATTCACTCATATCGTCGCCCCGGTAAAAAACCGGCTGTCAGAAGGCTGAACATTTCCCGGTTATGAAGCCTTCTTGTAGGGGGGACGCATAGCCGCCGCCAGTTTCGATACAGTCTTTGATTGAGTGTAAATCGCTTTGGCGTGACTGAAGGTCTTGAAACCATCCCGTCCGTGATAGGAGCCCATACCACTTGGACCAACCCCGCCGAATGGCAGATCTTCCTGGGCAACATGCATAACAACATCGTTGATAGTTACACCACCCGACGTCGTATGGGTGAGTACTTTGTGCTCCTCGCTGTGATCATTGCCAAAATAATAAAGTCCCAGCGGACGTGGATGTCCATTGATATATTCAAGTGGTTCGTCCAGATCACGATATTTTTTAATCGGCAGGACCGGTCCGAATATCTCTTCCTGCATAACTTTCATTTCTTCGGTTGGTTCGATAATGAGCGTAGGCGGAATCCGGTTATGTTCCTGCTGGCTGAAATCTTCATCAGCAGGATTGATTTCAACCACTTCGGCACCTTTCTGGCGAGCATCTTCAATATAGCTTGTGATTCGCTCGTAATTTCTCTCGTTAACCACGGATGTATAGTCTGGATTATCCTTGATATTGGGATACATCTTTGCGACGGATGATTTTGCTGCCTCGATAAAATCACCTGCCTTGTCTTCAGGCACAAACAGGTAGTCGGGTGCCAGGCATATCTGCCCCGCATTCATGGTCTTGCCCGTCATTACATTCGATGCGGTAAGATTTATATCAGCACTTTTGCTCACGACAACGGGCGACTTGCCGCCCAGCTCAAGTGTTACGGGAACGAGATTTTCTGATGCCGCCCGCATAACATGTTTTGCGATTGAGGTGGCACCCGTGAACAACAGATGGTCAAAAGGCAGACTGCTAAAAGCACTGCCAACCTCCGGGCCACCAGTGCATACCGAGACCTCGTTGCTGTCATAGACTTCTTCGAACATCTCTTTCATCAGTTCGGAAGTCGCTGGCGTAAATTCCGACGGTTTGATCATTGTGCGATTCCCGGCAGAGAAGACACCAGCGAGTGGTCCGAAGGTCAGTTGGACGGGAAAGTTCCACGGTGAAATACAACCGACAACGCCGAGTGGTTGATATTCTATCCTGGCCCTGGCACCAAAAATGCCGAGCGGGAACATCACCTTACGTTTCTCAGGTCGCATCCACTTGCGGAGGTGCTTTTTAGCGTCTTTGAGCGGGCCGATTGAGCCATCTATATCGGTAAGCTTCGACTGATCCACCGAGCGATGGCCAAAGTCCTCTGCCATGGCATCACAAAGTTTTGTTCCATAACGTTGAAGTAAACTGATGGCTCTGTCGAGTCTGTCGATTCGCGTCTCAGCGCTCACTTCACCCTCGTTAATATAGGCTTTTTTCTGTCTATTCAGGATGTCGAGCATTGCCTGTCTAACTTCGGTTTCATTATTCTGCATTGTCGCGGATTCGCTCATATCTGGCCCCGTTAGTTGTTTGTCATTGCTATGGTATCAGTTTTTCGGGATTTTTAACCTATCAGGTGTCGCGGCATAGAGATAAGCATCATGGAGGTCGCCGTGAAGAAATAGGCGGTTTGACAATGTACCTTCAAAAGACGCCCCGGCTTTTTCTGCGACGAGCCTGCTGGCAATATTCCTGACGGACATAATGATCTCAATTCGATAGAGCGACAGTTCTTTGAATCCATAGTTGATCAGACCTTTTGTCGCCTCGGTGGCATATCCCAGACCCATTTCACTGCTTCTGATCCAGTAACCCAGATTGGCGACTGGATGAAAGTCGATTCGATTTAACCCGCAACCGCCTAGAAAATTGCCCGTAACTTTGTCACATATTGCGAAAGCGTGATTCTCACCGGTTTTCCATTGCCTGGATGTGCCCTCGAGCCAGTCGATTGAATCTTCCTTCTGGTAGTCCGGATGGCACCAGGGCAGGAAAGGGTATACCTCGACGATTGACTCTCTGGCTGCATCGTAAAGTAACTCTGCATCATCCGCCTCGTGACATCGTATATGAAGTCGGTCCGTATCGAAGAACAGGGCAGGTTTTTTATCGGCAAAGTTCATAGTGAGAGAGATTGGATTGATAAAGACAGATGACCTAGACAAATTCCTCGGTGGTATAACGCATCACACGACATTTATTCCAGGAGTCCGGATCGAGGCCTGCTTTCGCGCGTAGTTCTTTGATAAACAGGTCGGGATCAGGGAGTTGCTCCCAGACGGAAGGCAGATAGGTTGCTCGTTTTCCCTGTTCTTCCAGAATGATGCCATCTTTACCTGGACGAATTACCTGCATGAGTTCTTCACGGGTCTGAACATTTACGGGTTCAGGTGCGCTTAGTACCGAGGCGTGGAGTTCAATTTCAAGATATTCTTTCAGTGTCAGGGGCCTGAATCTTGGGTCTTTGAATGCAGCAGCCTGTGCATTGTTTGCGACGTCCAGAATCAACGCCCTGTGAGCTTGAAGCGAACCGATGCAGCCCCTCAATCGCCCATCAAGGTTAATTGTAATAAACGAGGCGCCGTCTGCTTTCAATGAACTCGGGAAGTGGTCGAGATTGAGCTGAAAATTTTCTTTACTCTGAAGCGGATGCAAAATTGCCTGGCGTGCAACCTGTAGGATCTGTTGGCGATGCGCCAGCGGGATCGTTTGGTCGTTATCCATGGAATCGATTTCCTTCGACGTTGCTCTGTCGGACTGGGATTCGATTATCGCATAGGCGCCGTAGCCGACAACCCGGGATCGATCACCAGCGGTATCGCCTGAATTGCGAACATCAATCTGATCGATTTTGAGGTGTTTTTGTTTAGCCAGATGCAGTAGACCGTTGATCGGTTTACACCCACAGGCTTCATTACCCGTTAAGCTCGCGTCGAGGTCAAGTATCTTCCTGGAAGTCTGCTGATCGAGTTGCTGCGCTTTTTCGTAATTGTGGAAGTGACTTAGATCTGAGCTGATAATAATTAATGTTTCATCTTCTCCCCAGAGCTTCTCGATTACCCTTGCAACATCCTGTTTGTCAGCATCTCCGACAACGAGTGGGACCAGGCGAAATCCTTTTAATATCCTTTGAAGAAATGGTAGATGTACCTCAAGGCTGTGCTCCTTTAAGTGGGCATCGTCCAGATATCCAACGTTAGGCAGGTTTTGAATCGATTCCACCGCCGCTGTATCGATCTCAATTGGACCTAGCGGGGTTTCATAGGAGCTGGCAGTGCAGGCGGCGATACCGCTGAAACCGACCTGGTGAGACGGGCCGAGTAAAATGACCCGGCTAATTCGTTCAGGATCAAGTGAGGCATAGAGACTGGCCGCAATTGGGCCGGAATAGACATGGCCAGCGTGAGGCGCAATAATCGCTTTCTGCCTGCTGAGTGCGTCGTTCTTTCCTGCTGTGTAGAGCATTTCATCAACAGATTGTCGAAGCTGAGCAGGATCGGCTGGATAAAATGTCCCTGCAACCGCCGCCTGGCGTTTTTCACTCATCGTATTCTGGCTGGTTATGCGATAATTGCTATTCTAACGACTTAAGCGGGTAATTAAAGAGACATGTCATCCATACTCACTTATAGACACGGCGGGGGTCAATCATCCGGCGATAGTCATAAAACCCGATACTGGCATAAGCTCGAGGATGACCGTGTTCAGTGCGATATATGCCCGAGGGCCTGTAAACTCCACGAAGGCCAGCAGGGGCTTTGTTTTGTGCGCGCCTGTGAAGATAGTGAGATCGTATTGACCACTTACGGAAGATCCAGTGGATTTTGCGTCGATCCTATCGAAAAAAAGCCGCTTAATCACTTCTTACCAGGTACGCCGGTATTGTCCTTCGGAACCGCCGGATGTAATCTGGCGTGCAAGTTCTGTCAAAACTGGGATATCAGCAAATCCCGCGAAATGGACACGCTGGCTGATGCCGCGTCACCCGAACAACTTGCTGAGGCTGCAGTTCAGACGGGCTGTAGAAGCATAGCCTATACTTATAATGACCCCGTTATCTTCCACGAATACGCGATAGATGTTGCGGCAGTGGCACGTGAAAAAGGCATACGTTCGGTTGCGGTCACAGCCGGTTATGTCTGTCCTGAACCCCGCAGGGAGTTCTTCAGTTATATGGATGCCGCAAATATTGATCTGAAGGCATTTACGGAAAAGTTCTACCATCAATTATGTGGCGGACATCTGAATCATGTATTGGACACACTATTGTATTTGAAGCACGAAACATCCGTCTGGTTTGAACTGACGACATTACTCATTCCCGGCGAAAACGATTCGCCTGACGAGATTGATCAGATGACGCGCTGGATTACAGACAATCTCGGTGCTGACATACCGCTGCATTTGACGGCATTTCACCCTGAATACAGAATGAGAGAGAAATCCAGTACTTCGTCAATGATATTGAAACGGAGTAGGGATATCGCGATATCAAACGGATTACGTTATGTTTATACCGGTAATATCCATGATGTTACCGGTGGTTCAACCTATTGTCCGGATTGTAACCAGCTCCTGATCGAACGGGACTGGTATCAGCTTGGCCAGTGGCAAATCGAATATTCTGAAGCAGATCAGAAAGGGTATTGTTCAAAGTGTGGTACTCATATCCATGGCGTATTCGAAGCGAAGCCTGGAGACTGGGGTCGAAAAAGATTGCCGATTCAATTGAGGCAGAGAGAGGCACAATAAAGGACTAATATGGCAGAGAAAATCTCCTCCCAGATTTCTTCGCACGATGACATCATCGAACAGATCCAGGAACCAAATTCGATTTCAATCGATTGCGGTCTGCTGAACCGTGGCATTGATAACTACCATGTTGATGTTCATTTGAGTGATTACTTTGTTCTGGCCTGCACCGAAGTTATCAAAGGTGTGGTGAGCAGAGTTGTTTCGGGTTCATCCCGTGCGACCACCAGCAGTACGGAAGGACTCGATAGCTTCCGCGCTGCATACGAGGACATGATCAAAACGACTCTGCACAGAGCGAAAACCAATCTGAAGCCCGAGTCCATACAGTTCCTGCAATTCGGCATCGTTAAATTCGTATTGAAAGAAGTTCGAAGACAACTTGAAGATGTCCTGCATCAATTGGAAGAAACATTGGCACAGCAGCAGTATGCGGGCTCGAGGAATCTCCTGCCAACACAGGAAAAATTTGCCTGGCTGCGCAAACATTACAACTGGTTTCTCTTCAAAAGTAATCGCGCCATGTTCCAACTGTTGCAAAGAGAAGAAAATGGGCTTCGGGAACTGAGGAAACAACTGCTGGGTAACGATTTTCCTGAAGTGATGAATGTTATGTTTAACCCTATGCTTGCCTCGGCGTCACCGAGTGATGTCAACATGCTGGTTGAATGCTATGGGCTCTGGCCAAAAGGAGGTGTTGCCTTTACTGATGCCAATCTGATTCTGGAGGAAATGCTGGGCAAGATAGTACCAGAGCGAGAAGTTGTACCCCTTAAGTCAGGCCGACCGGATTCAGGCCAACCCGAGGTATACGACACCCTGCATGGATTCTTCTCATCCAGAGATATCCTGGGCCCTGCCGAAAACCAAAATGAACTTGTGCATGAAGAATTCTGTTGGTTGGAATACCCGGGCAACATCCGTCTGTTATTTGATTCCTCAATACATGAAAAGTACCTCAGACAGGTGAAAGAACATGCTGGGATGAAAGCACAGTGGAGCATGAAGTCTGATGTCAAGAAACTTCAGAAAAGTGCTTTGGATATGCGAAAGAAAATGTTCTCGGATACCGAGCTGAAGGAAGCGATTACAGCCTATGTGCTCAAGGGAAACTGGTCGACTGCCGACCAGGATGTCATGGATCTGAACGTCGCCTGCGCTTATGTTGCAGGGAATGACAGCAAAAAAATACTCGCCAGGATTGACCAGTCAAAAGAAGGTGCGCCTGAGCTAATCAAGCGTCTTGATAACCTCGTTAGTGAGGTGAACAAGGAGTTTAAAGAGGAGGTGGACGAAAAGTTTCTACGCCTTTTGACCGATATTTGCCGATACCGATTGCACGTGAAGTACTTTCGGTTTGCGCACAGGATACTGAACAGACTGAAGGTGATCTCCGAGCCACAGGAAATACAACTCGCCAAAGCTGGTGGAAATCTGTATGAACTACTCGGGTTCGAGGAACATAAAGAACAGGAATTGAGCGATCCCAAGATTATTCATCACGTGATCGTCAAGGCAGATGTCAGAGGGTCGACTACTGTGACCGAAGAGCTGATTAAAAGAGACCTTAATCCTGCATCGTACTTCAGTCTTCGGTTCTTTAACCCGATAAATGAATTACTGGCCAAGTACGGGGCTTCGAAAGTATTTATTGAAGGCGACGCGATCATACTTGGGATCTACGAAGAAAGTCATGAGCCGCATCAGTGGTACGCGGTTGCCAGGGCGTGCGGGATCGCAAAAGACATACTGGACATTGTTTATTCAAAGAATTCTCATTCCAAACAGACGGGCTTGCCAACGCTTGAGATAGGAATTGGTATTTGCTATTCCGATGAGAAACCTCTTTTTCTTTTTGATGAAGATAAACCGATCATGATTTCATCCGCTATAGGAGATGCAGACCGGCTTTCATCCTGCTCCTGGCGATTAAGAGAGACGTTTAAAAGAGGAGCCTTCAATGTGGAGGTGCTGGAGATAGCGGAAGGGAAGATGCAAAAAGGTGAGAAGGGGCAGGATTTTATCCGTTACAACGTCAATGGCGTGCTCCTGGATAACATCGGATTCAAGAAACTCATGTCTGAGATTCCGCTGAAAAAACTCAAGGTAAAAACCGGTAATGGCACCGAGGTAATGTATGTCGGGAAGTTCCCGGATGTCAGAGAAAAGGAAAGAGAGCTCGTAATCAGGGAAGGAAAGGTAGGTTACTGGGATGGTGAAGCAATTTTAAAGACTGATGTTGAAACAGATCACGTTTTTTATGAGGTCATCCCCAATTCAAAACTTGCAAGCCAGGTTCTGGAACTAGCGAGAAAACAATAGTAATTTGATTTTTGGTAAGGAGATAAGAGCATGCGCGCAGCGGTAATGCGACAGGGGGAAATGGTTGTAGATGATATTCCGACACCTGAACCGGGAGAGGGAGAGGTGCTCGTTAAGACCCTGGCATGTGGGATTTGTGGTTCCGATCTTCATACTTTGACCCATGGACCATTGCTTGTTGAAAAATCTAAATCAACCGGTGGTGGTTTTGTAATGGACCTGTCAAAAGATGTGGTGATGGGGCATGAATTTTGTGCAGAAATTCTTGATCATGGGCCGGGTACAAATAATATCCTCAAGACAGGCACACGGGTCTGTTCCATACCGATAACCATGGGCAACGGCATCATGAGAACTATCGGGTACTCGAATGATGTGCCAGGTGGATATGCTGAGAATATGGTCTTATCCGAAGCCCTGCTTTTACCTGTCCCCAACGGGCTGAGTACAGAGCTTGCGGCGCTTACCGAGCCGATGGCGGTAGGATTACATGCCGTTCAGAAGTCCAATATAGAAAAAGACGAAATTCCCCTGGTGATCGGCTGCGGTCCTGTTGGGCTTGCCGTCATACTTGCGCTTAAAATGAAAGGTATCGGCCCGATAGTTGCGGCTGATTTCAGCCCGAGACGAAGAAATCTGGCGGAACAACTCGGTGCAGACGAGGTGATCGATCCTGCACAACATTCACCGTATGAAAGATGGTCATCGTTGGCAACACTCGACGAACCTGCGGAATCACCGCTGTTTGGCGGGATGCCGTTGAAAAGAGGGGTGTTTTACGAATGTGTTGGTGTGCCGGGTATTATCCAACAGATGATGGCTGGCGCTCCGAGGGAATCCCGAATTGTCATTGTCGGTGTCTGCATGGAGCAGGATCGATTTGAACCGATGGTGGGTACCAACAAGGAACTGAATTTGCAGTTTGTGCTTGGTTATACGCCGGAGGAGTTTTCAGATACATTAACGAATATTGCTGAGGGGAATATTGATGCTTCCCCCCTGATTACAAGCAAGGTTGGCATCGAAGGGATTCCACAGGCGTTCATGGATCTCGCAGATCCCGAGCAGGAAGCGAAAATAATAGTCGAACCCTGACTGTTGAAGATTAAAATTCGAGCAGGCGCATATGGAAGAAACTTCACTTCTTGAAACCACTGCGGAAATCTCCGTTGCGTTTACCGGATTTATTGGCATCTTCCTTGTTCTGGCTGCCCGGAATGGAAGATTCCAACCCTTGGAAGCCTTTGCTATCAGACTGATTGTAATTTGTAGCATCACACCGGTCTTTCTCGCGTTTTTGCCGTTGATTTTAAGCTCTCTCGGCATCTCCGGCACAATGCTCTGGCGTGTATCGAGCATCATAGCCGGTTTGGCTCTTGTGACATCAGTGTCCTACATGATTCGTCAGTTACGATCACTGGAACATGGTGAGGGCCGAGACGTAAATTATGGATTTGTACTTGGCCTTTTAACTGTAGTCTCGTGTACCCTTAATGCCATCGGGTGGCCGATATCGCCATCTGGTGGTCTGTATCTTGTAACCGTTTGGTCGATTATCGGAATTGCCGGTGGAAATTTCGTCGAACTTCTTTTTAAGAAACTTCTCTAAGTTGGTCTGTGCTTTTGTAATATGCTCCAACCAGGCTGATCATATACAAAACGACTGGGTGAACAATGGAATATCTTTCGGCCGACCCTGGCGACAAGGCGTACTTTAAAGCGCTGAATGAGGCCTGCTACCGGGATGTCATATCCCGCCAGTTCGGTTCCTGGGATACTGAACTACAGAGCGACAATTTTGATGCCAAGTGGCAACAACAGGATTTCAAGAAAATACTCGTAGACGGCAAAGTCGTGGGTGGCGTCTGGTTGGAAGAGCTGGCAGATGTATTTCAACTAAGAGAGATCCAGATTCACCCTGACTATCAGGGTCATGGCATAGGGACGAAAGTCGTTCAGGATGCAATTGACATGGCACAGACAAGCGAAAAAGGACTTATGCTGCGGGTACTTTTTGAGAATAGAGCCGTCAATCTTTACAAAAAACTTGGTTTTGTCGAAGTCGACAAAAACTCAACCCAATATGTAATGGCGTATCACACCAAGAACAACAATTAAGTCATCCTTCATTTTAGCTATGCAATCAGTAATTTCCGTGATTCCTTATTGGAATCAACGAGAATGATATTCGTGTTAAACTCGCCGGTCTTTTATTTCTTATACGTTACCTGGAGTTATAAGTGGGCAGGAACCTTTTTCAAAAAGTGTGGGATGACCACGTTGTGGGTCAACTGGATAGTGGTCAGTATCAATTGTTTATCGCCCTGCATCTGATTCACGAGGTAACCAGCCCACAGGCTTTTGGCATGCTGAAAGACAAGGGACTGAAAGTAGCCTATCCCAAGAGAACATTCGCAACGGTAGACCATATTATCCCCACTACCGATCAGTCGAGACCTCTAGAAGATGAGATGGCGGAAAAAATGATCCAGGTGCTCGGTGATGCTGCGAGCAGTAATGGCATAGAGTTCTTTCCACCCGAAAGTGGGTCACAGGGTATCGTGCACGTTGTCGGTCCCGAACTTGGGTTGACACAGCCGGGCATGACAATTTGTTGTGGAGACAGTCATACATCAACTCACGGCGCATTTGGATGTATTTCACTTGGTATTGGTACAAGCCAGGTCAGAGACGTACTTGCGAGTCAGACCTTGGCGATGGACCCGCTGAAAGTCCGACGTATTCGTGTTGAAGGAGAGCTTTCAAAAGGCGTTACCGCAAAAGACGTAATCCTTCATATCATCCGAACACTCGGAGTGAACGGCGGCGTTGGATTTGCCTACGAATATGCCGGTTCTGTCATTGAAAACATGAGCATGGAAGAACGGATGACGGTCTGTAATATGAGTATTGAAGGCGGGGCCAGGTGTGGTTATATAAATCCTGATGAAACGACCTTCGAATTCCTGAAAGGCAAAGAACGAATACCCGATGGCGCGGACTATGAGGCAGCTTTAGCGAAATGGAAAGCCTATGCTTCGGACAGCGATGCGGACTATGATGATGAAGTGGTGATTGCAGCTTCTGACATAAGTCCCACCGTTACCTGGGGAATTACACCGGCACAGGCGATTGGAATTGATGAATCAACGCCTGACCCTGACAAGAATGAAGGGCTGGACAAGGAGCTCATCAATGATGCACTTGACTATATGCAGCTTGAGGCGAATACACCGATCAAGGGAACGAGTATTGATGTAGCCTTTATCGGTAGTTGCACAAATGGAAGATTAAGTGACTTTCAGGCAGTGGCCTCGATAATCGGTGGCAAGAAGGTCTCGGATTCTGTAAAGGCACTGGCAGTTCCTGGTTCTGAGAAGGTAGATGTGGCAGCGAGAGAACTTGGTCTTGACAAGATTTTTGAGGCTGCGGGGTTCGAATGGAGAAAACCGGGTTGTTCGATGTGTCTGGCAATGAACCCGGACAAACTTGTAGGAGATCAGGTTTGTGCGTCGAGTTCCAATCGGAATTTCGTGGGTCGCCAGGGTTCACCAACGGGCAGGACGATACTCATGAGTCCGGTGATGGTCGCTGCTGCAGCCATTAAGGGCGAAGTGGCTGATGCCCGTGAAGTATTTGAATTGTAGTTAAGGCTGGACGAGTTTAGAGGAGAGAAGAATTGGCAGCACAGAATATTACCAAGATCGACGGTACCGGCGTTTATGTTCAGGGAAATGACATCGATACGGATAGGATCATTCCTGCCAGGTATCTGAAGTGCGTAACTTTCGATGAACTTGGCCCGGCACTTTTTTATGATGTACGTTTTGACGCAAACGGGAATTCGAAGGGTCATGTCCTGGATCAGGAAGAGCACAAGGGTGCAGAAATCTTAATCTCAGATGTGAATTTTGGATGTGGTTCAAGTCGCGAACATGCGCCACAGGCGATTCAGAAGTTCGGCTTCAAAGCCATTATAGCTGAGTCATTTGCTGAGATTTTTCATGGAAACTGCACGACACTCGGTATCCCGTGTGTCGTTATGGAAAAAGAGGCAAGGCAAAAACTCATCGACCTGATTAATGCAGATCCGACAGCAAGCGTGATTGTTGATGTTGAGCAGAAGCAAGTTATCTGCGCCAACAATATCTTTGAGGTCACCATGAAAGAATCTGCGCGCGAAGCCTTCCTGGCTGCGTCCTATGATCCATTGGATACATTGCTTGTATCCAGAGATAAAATAGATGCAACTGCCAGACGGCTGGGTTATTAGCCGATACGGAGCCTTTAGATTATGGCCAAGAAAAAGATTGAAATATACGACACCACCCTGAGGGATGGTAATCAGGGAGAAGGAGTCAACCTTAGCATTGCTGACAAGCTGGATATTGCCAAAGCTCTGGATGGCATGGGTATAGATTATATTGAGGGAGGCTGGCCTGGTTCCAACCCGAAGGATGATGAGTTTTTTGCCAGCGTACGTGACTTGTCTCTCAATGTTTCGAAAATCTCGGCCTTTGGATCGACCCACCGGGCAGATGTGAAACCATCCGATGATTTTTTTCTGCAGAAGTTGGTTGCGGCCAGGGCTGACGTTACCTGCATTTTTGGTAAGTCGTGGGATTTACATGTAGAGCAGGCGATAAGGGTAAGTCCAGACAAAAACCTCGACATGATTGCCGGTTCTGTATCACATCTGCTTGAAGCGACCGGTAAACCGGTCTTTTATGATGCCGAGCACTTTTTCGACGGTTTCAAAAGTGACCCGGGATATGCTCTTGCCACCGTCCAGGTGGCGGTAGATGCTGGCGCATCGCGAGTGATACTCTGTGATACTAACGGCGGTGTTATGCCCCACGAACTGTCTCACGCAATCCGGGAAGTGAGAAAGGAAATTCCCGGAATTAAGCTTGGCATTCATGTTCACAACGATGGCGGACTTGGCGTTGCCAACACGCTGCGCGCGATTGAAGATGGTGTGATGCAGGTTCACGGTACAATCAACGGCATTGGGGAGCGTTGTGGCAATGTGGATCTCACTTCAATAATCGGTAACCTTGAACTGAAGATGGGCTATGTCTGTCTCCCGGAAGGTGCTATCAGTGGCCTGACAAATTTGTCGAAAGCAGTTTGGGAATTCCTGGGAATGCAGGGTCCGCTGGGGCAACCTTTCGTTGGTCCATCTGCGTTTGCACACAAAGGCGGCGTACATGTCAGTGCCGTTCAGAGAAATCCCGGTACCTATGAACACATAGAACCTGAACTCGTCGGTAATTCCAGAAAGATTCTGATCAGTGAACTTTCCGGTGGCTCCAATCTACGAGCAAAGCTGGCCAATCGATATTCAGAGCTTGAAGATTCGACCGCAGTTAAGGCAATCCTTGACGAAGTTCAGGAAAAGGAACATGCGGGCTACTCCTACGAAAATGCCGATGGCAGTTTTGATTTGATGGTTCGTCGCCATATTGGTAAATATCAGCCAAAGTTCGAGCCTCTTTATTATCGTATCTACAGCCCGTCAAACGAGGAACACCCGGATTCTGACGGGCAGATAGAAGCATCAGTGAAAATTAAAGCACAGGATGAAGTCAGGTTATGTGCCGCAGAAGGGTATGGTCCGGTGGATGCACTGAATAAAGCCCTGCAGAAAGCGTTGATTGATCAGTTTCCCGTACTGCTTGATCTTCATCTGACGGACTACAGTGTCAGGGTGGTAAACAGCACCCAGGAAACTGCAGCCAAGGTAAGGGTTTATCTTGAACATAGTTTCGAAGGCGAAATATTCGGCACCGTTGGCGTCAATGTCGACATCATTCAGGCAAGTTGGAATGCACTTGTCGAAGCCTACCAATATACGCTTTTGCAACATCACGATTTCGTTACCGAGATAGACGATGCCAGATCTGATGTGAGCGACAATGATAAAAGCAAGTCCATCAATACTTAGTCGGTTTAGCGATGGTATGGGAAAGAAGATGGCACCCACTCCGTGAAGAGTGGGTGACGATTACAAGTCATCGCAATACCCGTCCCTGGTCCGGTTCGGAAGTTAATAGTAATGAGTCGGAACTTCCTGATTACGAAGCCGATTGCTTCCTTTGCCCGGGTAATCGCAGAATTTCGGATAAGCTAAACGACAATTACGAAAGTATTTTTGTCTTCGACAACGATCATCCGTCATTCAGTCTGAATGCATCGCTGGATGCCGGACCTACGAGTGGGCTCTATGAAAGGGCGCCTGCAACAGGTGTTACGAGAGTTGTCTGCTATACGCCAAAACACAACCTGACGCTTGCAGAACTGGATGAATATACCCTCGTTAATCTGATTGACTGCTGGGCGGAACAAACCTATGAGCTTGCTTCACTCGATGAAGTGAATCATGTGTTTATTTTCGAGAACAAAGGTGAGGTCGTTGGTGTATCCAATCCGCACCCGCACTGTCAGATATATGCCACAAGTTTTGTTTTCAAGACCATAGAAGTTGAGCTGAATGCAATTCAAAATTATCGCGTCAAAGAAAATAAATCCCTGTTTGCCATGATTATTGAAAATGAATCGAAGTCGGCGAATCGGGTGCTTAGCGAAAGCAACGATACGATTGCATTTGTTCCCTATTTTGCAAGGTTTCCCTACGAATCCTATATTGCTCCAAAGAAGACCCATCAATTTATCTATGAGCTTGATTCACAGGAGAGGCGATCACTGGCCAGGGCGCTGAAAGAAGTCTTGGTTAAGTATGACAATCTCTGGCAGATCTCATTTCCTTATGTGCTGGTACTTCATCAGGCTCCTTGCGATGGAAACACTTACCCTGATTATCACTTCCATATTCAGATTCATCCCCCATTGCGGCAAGCTGGTCTGCAGAAGTATCTAGCCGGTACTGAGTTGGGGGGTGGTACTTTTCTGAATGATGCTTGCCCGGAAGATACAGCGGCAGAACTAAGATCTCAGGGGCAGATTCACTATAAGCAGGTATCAGACCGCTAGCATCACGAAGCGATGAACTGTTATGGTGTTGCTCTCAATCCAGAATCAAAATTGTTAATCGAATAGGAGCCCCAATGAAAGTAGATTCTCATTTAACGCCAGACTGGCACAAGATTCCTGATCAGATAAAGAAGCTTGAAGCAGAAGGCTATGATGGCACAGGAACTGCGGAGATGAATCATGATCCTTTCTTTCCGTTAATGCTGGCGGCCGAGCATAGTAAAAATATCGAATTGCATACTGGTATTGCGGTGGCTTTTGCTCGAAGCCCGATGATACTGGCAAATCTTGGACATGATCTGAATGCCTATTCCAGGGGTAGATTTACTATGGGGCTGGGTTCGCAGATTCGAGCCCACATTACCAAGCGGTTCAGCATGCCCTGGGGGGCACCGGCAAAACAGATGAAAGAGCTGATCCAGGCCATGCGCGCAATATGGGCTAACTGGTATGAGGGGACTCCATTACGATTCGAGGGCGAATACTATAACCATACTCTCATGACGCCAGCCTTTACGCCGGAAAACAAAGAATACGGTGCACCAAAAGTGATACTTGCGGCGGTGGGTCCGTACATGACCCGAATCGCCGGTGAAGTTGCAGATGGCCTGATCATTCATCCCTTCAGCAATGAAAAGTATATTAGAGAGGTGACTCTGCCAGCGGTTGAGCAGGGGCTCGCGAAATCTGGCAGGTCGATGGCTGATTTTGAATTCTCCTATACGCCGTTTCTGATTTCCGGAAAAGACGACAAGACTTTCGCGGCCAGCAGGGAAGAGGCAAAACGTCGAATCTCCTTTTACGGTTCTACACCTGCTTACAAACAGGTTCTGGGTGTTCATGGCTGGGGTGATCTTCAGTCAGAGCTGAATACCATGTCGAAACAGGGCAAGTGGCAGGAAATGGGCGAACTGGTCACAGACGATATGCTGAACGCTTTTGGTGTCATGGGGGAGCCGGATGGCATCGTCGATGAGATTATCAGTCGGTACGGTGATTTTACAGATCGAATCAATGGCGGCTTTGGATTCGTGGATAGCGAAAAGCGGCAGCAGATGGTTGCCGCGTTGAGAGCAGCTTAATCGGTTTTCAAGTGTTGCTGTGGAGCCTCTATTTAACCAGAAAGAGTAAATGAAGACACTTCAGAAGTCGGTGCGCTGGCAAGATGGCATCTTGTATCTGCTCGATCAGGTACAACTGCCGCAGGTTGAATCGATACTCGAATGTCATGATATCGAAACAGTATTTGAAGCTATTCGGGAATTGAGGGTTCGCGGTGCACCGGCAATTGGTGTCGCGGCAGCCTATGGTCTGATTGTTGGTCTGAAGAATAGTGTGCCGGTCAGTCTGCTCAGAGAACGGGCAGACTATCTCATTTCTGCGAGACCAACAGCGGTAAACCTCCCCTGGGCTATCAATCGCATGATGGCTCTCGTAAACGGTGAAGCATTAACTGAAGTACCTGTATCATTGCTGGAAGCAGAGGCAATTCAGATTCACAGGGAAGATATAGATGCCTGTTACGCAATTGGTAGATTCGGCCTTCCTCTAGTACTCGAACATCCCAATCTGCTGACTCATTGCAACGCGGGTGCGCTGGCGGTGTCAGAACTCGGCACGGCCCTTGCGCCTGTCTATCTGGCCAGGGAGCAGACCGAGAACCTGCATGTCTTTGTAGATGAAACCCGACCGTTGCTTCAGGGAGCAAGATTGACTGCCTATGAATTGACGCGCCAGGGGGTAGCCAATACCCTTATCAGTGATAATATGGCGGCGTACGTGATGTCGTTAGGTAAGGTGGATGCAGTGATCGTTGGGGCTGACCGGGTAGCGGCAAATGGAGACGTTGCGAATAAAATAGGCACGCTGAACCTTGCAGTGCTTTGTCACCACTACAAATTGCCGTTTTATGTAGCCTGTCCCATATCAACAATTGATCTTGATACGGAGTCAGGAAAACATATTGAGGTGGAGATTCGAAGAAAGGAAGAGATCACCCACCTTAACAACCAGCAGATATCGTTGGAAAATGTACAGGTATTTAATCCGGCCTTTGATATTACCCCGGCATCTTTAATTACCGCGATCATAACCAACCTTGGTGTCGTCACGAGTCCATCGAGAGAGTCGTTAGAAGCGTTGGTTAAAATGCTCGAGAAGAGTCATGATTGACCGCAGATCAGCCGGATTGTTCAACGATTTGATATGATGGAAGAATAGTGGAGGCTGTGAGAAGCGCTTGTGATAAGGCGCGAATAAAATAACAATAGATCAATCTTAAATCCGGGTGATTCAATGTCTGAAAACAAACCGCTGCTAATAGCTCTTGCCGTCGTTGGTGTATTGATTCTGGCCTTTCTTGGTTATCTGGCGACCACTTCTGAACCCGAGACGACAATTACGCAACCGATAGACGTACCGGCACCTGAACCTGAGCCGATAGAACCTGCTCCAGAACCGGAACCTGAACCCGAAACAGAGCAGGTAGTAGCCGAAGTAGTGCCAGTACCAGAACCAGAACCGGTGGAAGAACCCGTGGAGCCTGCCTTCGTTTTGCCTCGGCTTGATGATAGTGATCAGCTAATCAGGGATGGAGTCGTCAGCCTGACGCGACACGAGGGAATTAACGCCTGGTTGGGGCCAGACGAACTGATCCGAAAAATAGTTGTCTTCGTTGACAACGCTGCAAATGGAAATGTTGCAAAGGATGCGGCCTCGGTGCTGGCACCTCGCACGAGTTTTTCTGCAACGGTTGTTTCTGACAAGGTATTTGAGCTTGATACAAGGTCATATGACAGATACAACCTGGTGACCAATATTATGGTCTCACTGGATACTGATCGAAGTGTGGACTTTTATCTTTTACTGCAGCCTCTTTTTCAGGAGGCTTATGATGAACTGGGATATCCAAATGCCAAGTTTGATGATGCCATTTTCAGGGCGATTGGACGTCTGTTAGAGACGCCTGTCATCGAAGAGCGGATCTTGCTTGTCAGACCTGTGGTTATGTTTGAATTTCGAGATCAGAAGTTGGAATCACTCAGTGCAGCGCAGAAGCAGATGATTCGTATGGGTCCGAAAAACACCCGCGCCATTCAGGCGAAATTGAGCGAGGTTGCACTGAAGTTAAGATCGGTGCTCGAGGGCTGAGAATAACAACATCAAGCACTGAATGAACCTGATTCTCAAGACAGATATAACCAGCCTATCTCTCTGAGAGGGCATTTTCCTGGGCACGTTTGAGTGGTTTCAGTAGATAATCCATGACCGTCTTCTCACCGGTCATAATATCAACCGTTGCTATCATGCCTGGAATAATCGGTAGTGAATTTTCATCCGACCCCAGGTAATTTCTGTTAGTTCGCACCTGAATCTGAAAAAAATGCTCACCTTGTTCATCGGTAATGGTGTCTGCGCTGATGAGTTCGAGTACAGAGTCCAGGCCACCGTAAATGGAGAAATCATAGGCAGTGAGTTTTACCGTTGCTTGCTGGCCCGGATGGATGAATGCTATGTCCGCCGGGCGAATCCGCGCTTCGATCAGGAGGGTATCGTTTGATGGGACAATTTCAACCAGATCCATGCCGGGTTGAATGACTGCCCCGATAGTATTGACGAGTATCTGCGAAACTGTACCATCAACGGGAGATTTCACTTCAGTTCGTTTCACTCGATCTTCAAGTGCAATGTTGGAAATTGAGAGCCTGGACAATTGTGTTTGTACTTCATTGAGTTCTGCCTGGGCTTCAAGTGAAAACTGCTGGCGTTTCTCAACGATTTTTTCTTTGGCCTCTGCTATGACAGCTTCGGCTTTGGGGATCGCCAGTTCGTTAACCTCAAGCAGCCCAAGAGAATCATTAACCGCAACTCGCAAACGCAGAAGTTCCACTTCAGAGACGGCGCCGGTCTTCACAAGTGGTTCAGTGAGAGTCAGTTCCTGATTTGCCAGGTCTGCATTACGCTTTAACTTTTGTTCTCGGCATTCAATTCAGCCAGGGTTTGGGTATGCTGCGTCAGTTGCTGATTGAGGATATCGACTGCGGACTGCAATTCTGTTTTTCGGGCATGGTAGAGGGATTTTTCATTTTCTATAATTCGGTTGAATTTCTCAGGGAAATCCTCTGGAGGCACAAAGGGCACACCAGCTACTTCCGCCTCAAGACGTGCCACGAGTGCAATTAGTGCATTTGAAGTCAATTTCCCCTCATTGAAAGACGAGGCAAAGCGGGTGTCATCGAGACGCATCAGATCCTGGTCTTTGCTGACGGTATCGCCGGGTTTCACGAGCACTTCAGCGAGTATTCCGCCTTCAAGGTTTTGAACAATCTGAAGTTGCGAAGAAGGAATGACGCGACCTTCGGCATGGGCAACCTCATCGATTCTTGCGAGGTTAGCCCAGATAATTGCGACAATCGTAAAGGTTACGGTGAGCCAGAGGATGGCGTGTGCAGCCAGAGGCAGTTTTTCCACCTCAGCGGCGTAGGTGTCCGGCATGAATGCTATGTCGTCCTTACGCATTGTTTAGTCCTGCCAGTGCGTTCAATACCTCATCCCTTGGGCCGTCTGCCACTATTTGACCTTCATTTACAACTATTATGCGATCTGCAACAGGCAACATGCTGGCTTTGTGTGTCACCAGCAGCATTGTTTCATCCTTCATTGAATCGATAAGATGCTGCTTGAATATCTGTTCAGCCGTACTGTCCATCGTATTGGTTGGTTCGTCCAGCAATAGTAAGTTGGAATGAGTGATAAAAGCTCTTGCTATTGCAACAGCCTGTCTCTGGCCGCCGGATAGATTTCTCCCTCTCTCACCTACCTGAAGATCGAATCCTTCGGGATGCTGGTTAACGAATTCAAGCAATCCGGATATTGTCGCTGCCTGAAGCACTGCTTCGTCACTCGCAAGTGGTGTACCCAGGACGATATTCTCGCGGATGGTGCCACTTAAAAGGGCTATGTCCTGGGGAACATAGGTGATGTTTCGTCTTAGATCCGTTGGGTCGATCTGATTTATATCTGTCCCGGAAACCAGGATATTTCCCTCTGCGGGTTGATAAAAACCCATAATGAGTTTCAGCAGGGTGCTCTTGCCCGAACCCATCTTTCCGATAATGGCAACTCTTTCGCCTGGCTCTATGTTGAAATTGATGTTCTGCAGCGCTGCGACTTTCTGCTCCGGGTAGGCAAATTTTACATCCCTGAAGCTAACACTACCGTCGAGGTGCTGGCGGTGTAAAAATTTCTTTCCCAGGGGGCGCTCAACAGGCAATGACATAATATTGTCTATTGCCCCATAGGCTGCAAGTGAGTGATGGTAGCGGGTGAGTATACCGGCTACCTGACCCATTGGTGCCAGACATCGACCGGTTAGAATGGTGCAGGCAATCAGGCCGCCTACAGTGAGATTGCCACCCATGATCAGGTAGACACCAGCTATCACCACGACAATTGTACAGGCCTGCTGGATGGTCTGGCTGATGTTGATTGTGCCCAGAGATAAAACCCGGGATCGTAGTCCGAATTTTGCGAGGCGAGCATTATATTCTTCCCATTTACGTTGCGTGACTCCCTCTGCTCTGGCGCCCTTAATTGCATCGAGCGCGGTCAGCGATTCAATCAGCATGGCGTGTTTTTTTGCGGACTCTGAAAAGGTCTTTTCGATGACCTCTCGCAGTGGCTTTTGGAAGAGAACACAGATGGCAAGAATAAGTGGAATAGCGATAAGTGGAATGACTGCAAGCGTTCCGCCTATTCCGTAGATGAGTAAGATAAATAACAGGACAAATGGCAGATCAATGACTGCAATCAGGGTTGTTGAAGTAAAAAATTCCCTGAAGCTGTCGAATTCCTGAAGATTGTTTGCGAACGAGCCTACCCGGTTCGGCTGCTGATCCATCTTGATGTCCATGACTCTTGAAAATGTTTTTGAAGATAACAGTATGTCGGCACGCTTACCGGCAACATCAACGAAGTAACCACGTAATGACTTCATAAGGAGATCAAACAAAAAAACGATAACAGCGCCAGAAGCCAGCACCCAGAGTGTTTCAACCGCGTGATTCGGTACCACGCGATCATAAACATTCATGATGAAAAGCGGTGTTACCAGGGCGAACAGATTTATCATGAAAGAGGCAATAAGTACCTCTGAGTAGATGCCCCTTGAGAGTTTGACAGTATCCCAGAACCAGTGATGATGTTTCGTTTCGGAAGCGTTCTCCTCTGATTCGTAGACGGGTTTACAGAAGAGGCAGGTACCGGAGTAGATTTTATCCAGTCTGGTGAGTTCGATTTCCTGGTATTTGTCGTCCTCATCCGGAAAAACAATCGTCGCATATCTGTCTGACTTTTCGGTCAGTATGCAGGCTTCGTTTCCCTTCAATAAAAGCACAACAGGGAGGACCAGCTCTGAAATCTCGCTGAGCGGTCTATCTACCATCCTTGCAAGAAACCCCGCTCTTTCTGCTGCCCTGATAAAAAGCGACGGGTTAAGTCGACCCTCTTGAAGTGGCAAGCCTGCAGTAAGGCTCTCTGCTGAAAATGGTTTATGGTGCAGGCGGGTTAATGATACAAGCGCGTCCAACAACGAATCCCTGTCGGGTTGTTTTTTTATTGAAATTGCCTGTTGGCTGACCATAACAAACCTGGCGAATCGATATGATGCAAGTATAACATTATTGGGAATGCTAGTTTGTTTGTTGGCCAAATCCAGTAGAATGCGCGGTCATCTGTCTTTATTTCCGGCCAACTCCTGTTTGATTCAATTACATAGAAATCATCGACCCGGGCGGAAGGACAGCCTCAGTAAAATGAATGATCTTTAGATCCGGTGAGGTATCAAAGTTGTATCAGATTGTGTTGCTCTGCTTGCTGCTGCTGCCAAATTTATCGTTGGCGTCGGGCTTTGACGATGCACAGGTGGCGGCTCAAGAGGGTCGTTATAGAGATGTTGTTGAGCTCCTGAGCAAAGAACTTGAATCTGAGAACCTCAACAAAGAAGATCAGCTTGTTGCGTATTC
>CAZJRI010000080.1:15118-23201 GCA_964548025.1 uncultured Pseudomonadales bacterium | reverse complement strand
ACACAGAAGTGGTGGCATTTTACGAATCACTCGGATTTAAGATAGAAGACAGGGTTAGCATGGGAAGGCGGATCTGAGCGCCCGCTTGAACTCTGATTTTACGCTTGAGGTACAGTCAGATACTGCCTTATGTCTCCCACATCATAAGCATCGATTTATTAAGCATCGATAGAAGCATCGATCGTCAGGATCTGCTTACCTTCATAAACCAGGTTGGCAGAATGGAGAGCAGGAATATTATCGCGATGAGAAAAAAGCCTTCCCTAAAAGCCATCGTCATTGCCTGGCTGTAGATAGCGCGCGAAAGAAAGCCAAAAGACGCCGGAAATTCCATAATAAAACCGAAGTGCTCCCCGAACATCATATCCTGAAGGCCGATGAGCAGTTCTGAGGTTGCATAAGATGAAGTCTGCGTTTGGGTATATTGGTGACTGTATTCAGCGCTCTCTCGCGCAAGCAGTATCGATAGCAGATTGACACCAAAGGCACCACCGAGCTGGCGCAGGAAATTGATTGCACCCGAACCCTGACTTAAAAGTGATAATGGCAATGAACCTAAGGAAGCAACGTTCAGGCTGGGGAATATCAGTGCCAGTCCGATTCTGCCTATCAACGCCCAAACCAGAATTGATGCATATGCTGTGTTGATATCGACATATCGCATCAGCCAGCTTGATAGTGCGAAGAGCACCAGTCCTCCCATAATAACGATTCTTGGTTCAATGCGATCGCTCAGCGCACCGGCAATCGGGAAGAAGAAAGCCATCGCAAGACCCGCGGGTAACATCAGTAATCCGGAATCCGTGGGCATTATTCCCTGCTGGGTTTGTAAAAAGATCGGCAATAAGTAAGTTGATCCGTACAGTCCGACACCCACTACCAGTGTGACAATCGATGCCGCAAGAAACCTGCCATGCAGGAACAGGCCAAGATCCAGCATCGGCGAAGTTACCGTACACTCCCACCAGATGAACAGGACAAGGGACATAAACGAGATGCCTGACATGCCGACGATGTATTCTGAGGACCAGCCTTCTTTCTGGCCATTTGAGAGGGCTGTCAGGAAGGTGGCGAGGAATATAGAAGCCAGGATAAAACCCAGCCAGTCAAACCTGGTGATGGTTTCTGCATGATCCCGCTCCGGCAGAAACATCAAGGCCAAAGGGACGCTGACGATGGAAAATGGTATCGCCAGGAAGAAAACATAGCGCCAACCCAGATTGTCGATGAGAAAACCTCCGAGTGCAGGACCCAGAGCAGGTGCGAGTACAACGCCGATACCAAACAAACCCATCGCGAATCCGCGACTCTTCACAGGGAAAATCTGATAGTTCATCACCATTGCGATAGGTCCAATTAATCCGGCCGCTGCGCCGGTTACGACTCTCGAGAAGATCAGTATTTCCGGGTTTGGTGCAATTCCGCCGATAATTGAACCGGCGAGGAAAGTAAGCATCGACAGTACGAAAGTAAGCCTTACCCCGAGCGCCTGAATTGTCCAGGCGGTGAGTAACATCGTTACAGTACCAGATGCCAGAAATGCAGTTGCAAGCCATTGCGCCTGATCCTGTCCGATACCAAATGCACCCATGACTTCGGGTATTGCGACGTTGATAATCGTGGCGGTTAAAAGGGTGGCGAAAGAACCCAGCAGGCCGGTAACCATGGCGAACCAGACGTATTTCGGCCCGTATATCTCAAACATATGAAGTACAGGTGGCGATGCCTCAATACCTTCCGGGATGTTTGATGAGGTTGCCATAGCAATCTAATTGGTTGCAGCGACCTGTTCATCGCCATTCGATATACCATTTCTGTAAATGGCAAGTTCGACCATCATGCCCGGTTTCAGGAAGTCATCGCCTGATTCGATTCCGATCTGAACTTCAAGCCTCTGGGTGATCTTGGTAAAATTGCCACTTGGATTGGGACTTGGCAGAAGTGCAAACTGACTCGTTGCCGAGTTGCCAATGTTGACAACCGTGCCTTCAAATTTCTCATCCGGGTATGCATCGACGCTGATGCTAACGGGAGAACCGAGGCGTATGTGGCGAATATCGGTCTCTTTGATATTGGCCTTTATCCAGATTTTTTCAGGATTATGAACCATCAGGATGCGTTGGCCTGGATATACGTATTCACCAGCATTGGCGAATGATTCATCAACAACACCCGATATAGGACTCTTGATCGTATGGTCATTGACTGTATTTATCAGCCGGTCCATCTGAACCTGCATCTCCTTTTCACGGCTCGCGGTTATCTGCATTTCTTTTTTAATCACGTCAAGCTGAGATAGATTAGCTCGCAGAAGCAGCAGCTCAGCCTTCGCCGTGTCCGTGTCTGCAATACGTCTGTTATATGTCTGGGCAGTTCGGTCAACGTCTGATTTTCGACTGTCGTAGTCTTCCTCTGAAATCATTTTCTGATTGAGCAAAGATTTTGCCCTGTCAAATTCTCTTCTTGCCTGCTCCAGTTGGATCCTGGTCTCAGAAGAGTCGGATGTTCTTGCAGCCAGCCTGGATTGTCCCGCTTCAATCCTTGATTTCACCTGGCGTTCAGCAAGAATCAATTCACTCTGTTGACGATTGTATTCGGCTTTTACGGTTTGGATGCTTGCCATAAGTTCAGCAAGTTTCAGTTCTGCATCTCTCGGATCTATCTGGGCAAGCACATCCCCTTCTTCTACACGCGAGCCTTCCTCAACCGTAAATTCAACTACCCAACCCGGGATTCGACTGCTGACTGAAATCATCGTTGCGGAGATACGTGCATCGGTAACATAAACGTAGTTTGACCGATCATAAAACCACCAGCCTAACCAGAGAGCAGAGACGATGAGAATGGTGAACGAGATGATATTGGTCTTGCTGAATATCTGTGATTTCTGATCGTTCATTTCGTTCACTTTGCGAGTATCTGATTAAATACTTTCGTGCAGGTTTGAATATCCGCATCCGTGATATTGCTAAGTAAACCCTCGCGAACGTGCCGAGCGTGTTCGTCAAGTTTTGCAAGTAATGGTTCAGACTGAGGTGTCAGGTGAATGGTTTTACTTCTGCGATCACCAGGGTCGGTTCTGCGTTCGATCAACTGCTTTTCAGCAAGATTGTCCAGCAACCGGACAAGACTGGGCCCTTCGATGCTCATCACTCTGGCCAGCTCCTTCTGTTGAACGCCGTCCCCTTCCTGCCTCAGAAAGTAGAGTGTCCGCCATGTGGCATCGGTGATACCCATTGGCTTGAATTCGTCGTCCATGGCGAATCTGAGCCGATTTCTGGCATTAAACAGAAGAGATACAAATACCTGTTTTGGATCCCGGGTCATAATTGATAGCTTGCTATTAATTAGTATACTAAGTATATCCTCGGAAGTAAGCAAAAAGCCAGGGTGAAAAGCGGCTGCTGGCTACGCTTCGCGGGCTTCTGGCTCCGGGCCACTGGCTTCTAACCAGAGCAGAAAGGATCTACGAGTTCTTTCACAGATACTCTGTCAACTCACTTCATCGCTCTAGCCAGAAGCTAGGAGCTAGGAGCTAGGAGGCTTGGGCGCTCCCATCAACAACTCCGCCAACCTGGTTCGTTGATACTTCCCATCCCCGTAAAGAACATGATTGTGCATGAGTCTTTTGAAAAAGAGATGGACATAGCATTCCCAGGTAAATCCGATACCGCCGTGGAACTGAACCGAGCGATTTGCAGAGAATACGGCCATGTCGCTTGCGGCAGACTTCGCCATTCTGGCCAGTTTTTCAGCCTCTTCGGGTTCTTCATCCAGTGCACATGCGGCGTTGTAGGTGAGAGATCTCGCCTGATCGATTGCTATCATCATGTTGACCAGCGGATGTTTTACAGCCTGGAAAAATCCAAGTGGTCGGTCGAACTGAATTCGGGTTGAGGCATAGTCGGTCGTGGTCTGCAGCAACCATTCGGCAGATCCGACCATGTCAGCAGACGTTATACACAGGATTGCTGGCATGGCTTTGTCGATTGCACCACTGCCTTCTCCCGGCGGTGCCAGTTCGATCGCTTCAACTTTGTCGAATTCAATATGAGCCTGATCTCGTGTCAGATCGATAATCCCGTCCGGTACGATGGTGATTCCGTCTGCAGAGCTATCGACAAGATAGAGTCCGATGCCGACCTCCGATCTGGCAGCAACGACAATGAAATCTGATTTCCTGGCATCCTGAACAAACCATGCGGTTCCGATTAATCTGCCATTTGTCACTGCAACATCAGTATCTGTACTCTCCCAGGATCCCTGCCGGTTTGTTATTGCGATGGTTGCAGCACGACCGGAGACAATCTCTCCCAGTGTTTTTTTAATATGTTCCTTCTCTAAACCGCAGGCCTGCAACAGGAAGATTGAATTGAAAGTGGTGAGTAGTGGCGAAGGAAAGGCAGTGTTGCCCGCTTCCTCTGCCAGTGCAATGGCCGCAACGGTTGGCATACCAACGCCGCCAGCCTTTTCAGGAATACATGCCGCTGTCCAGCCGAGTTCGCAAATCTGGTGCCACAGTGATTTATCCCAGATAGATTCTATCTCGCGGTGTATATTCGGATCGTTTGCCACCTGGCTGTGAATCTTGTCAGGCGTACAGTTATCAGCGAAGAATTTTCGTGCTGAATCTCTCAGCATGGTCTCATCTTCACCAAAACCGAAATTCTTGGATTGGGTCATCTTCGATCTCCCTATTTCGATTTCGGCATATTGAGCACTCTTTCACCGAGGATATTTCTCTGAACCTCGCTCGTACCGGCAGCGATGGTACCGCCAAAACTGTTCATATAGGCAAGCTGCCATTGGCCTCCGGCGGGTGCATTATCATCATTGACGTAGAGACTGCTGGCAGCACCCTCGATCTCATAGGCAAGCTTGGCAATATCCTGTCTGATTTCACTTGATACCAGCTTATTCTGTAAGGGCAGGCGCATCGGATGATCGTTCAACGCCTTTACGCCAGCACGTCGCTGGTTCTGTCTGAATCCCTCCTGGCGAATCAACAATTGCATGATCGCATCGCGAATAACAGGATCATCTGCTGCTGTTTTACCATGTCGGAATGAGTGTCTGGCCAGGTCGATCAGGGTACCTGCATTGCCAATTCCCGCGTCTTTCTTGTTTTCGATCACCATTCCACCGGCGGCTGGGGTCACGAGTGCACCAGCGCTCCGTTCGTGATTGAGGGTTGTCATTGCGACTTTCCAGCCTGCGCCAACTTCGTCGAGTCGGTACTTGTCTTCAACGACGAGATCTTCGAATATCACCTCGTTGAATCCCGTCTCACCGGTAATCTTAATCAGAGGCCGAACGGTAACGCCGTTTCCCAGATTTGAGTTAATGGGTACGACAAAATAGGAAAGGCCGTTGTATTTGTCGTCTTTACTTGTGCGACATAAAAGAATCATCCAACTGGCAAAATGAGCCAGTGACGTCCAGACCTTGTGACCATTGATAACCCAGGTATCGCCTTTCTTTTCGGCGAATGTTTGTTGGTTTGCCAGGTCTGAACCGGCGCCTGGTTCACTGAAACCCTGGCACCAGATGTCTTCGCCAGATAGTAGTCTTGGCAGCAATTTCCGTTTTACGTCATCACGGGCATGAAAATAGATAGTGGGAGCCGCCATACCGAGTCCGGCAATGTTGGGCAGAAAGGGTGTTTTTGCGCGCTGCATTTCGTGATTGGCAATCGCCTGACAGGCTGTTCTACCACCTCCGCCACAATCAACACTGTAATCACAACCGACCAGGCCAGCGTCAAAGGCGGATTTCTGCCATTTCTGTAGCCATTCGAGTGCCCTGGGGTCACTCAGTTCCAGGGCGCTCTGTGGAATATGTACAGGGGGCGTACCGGGATGGTTTTCTTTCAGCCATTTCTGGCAGTACGCTCTGAACTCAGCCTGCTCTGGTGTGTCCTTCTTTTCCGCATCGGACATGAGGGATTTGCTCCTGATATAGTTAAACCGGTTCGATTCGCCTTTTGTATTCGCTATAGTGCGCTTTTTGCAACCAGCGATTGTTTCGGTTGTACATGATCCATGCGCGATTAAAAAGAGCAGAAGTGACCATTGTGGGGATTCGTTTTTGGGGAATTGGATAGACAGAGAATTTAATGTTCCCGAAGGCCTGACCTGCGATGAGTTTCGGCTTCGTATGTTGACAGTCAATGATGTCGTACAAGATTATGATGCAGTAATGACGAGTCGGGATGAAATTAAAGGTGTATTCGGCCCGGACAGTGATTGGCCCAGAGCAGATCTCACCCTGGAACAGGATCTGATTGATCTTGGTTGGCATCAAAAAGAATTTCAGCGCAGATCATCATTTGCTTATACTGTGATGAGCCCGGATGAATCCCGCTGTCTCGGTTGTGTCTACATCTACCCTGCTGATAAAACCCTGGTGGATGCGATAGTGATCATGTGGGCAAGAACCGGCTCTGATTTGCATGAGCGCTTGTTCAAAGAGGTAAGGCAGTGGATCAGTACCAGTTGGACTTTTAAGCACGTCGCCTATCCTGGACTTGAGATCAGTTGGTCCGAGTGGCTTCATCACGAAAACGATAAATAGCAGATAATTACCATGAGAATAGCGTTGAGCCTGATAATCATGCTGTGCCAGTCCTGTCTTTTTTCAGGCATAGCGCTTGCTGGCGCTGTCTATGTTGATCCAGTGACTGACGCCGAACACCTTTCGACATTTGAAACTATCGTGTCGTGGAATCCAGTGCAGCAGGTAGCTGGTTATCGCAATATTGACAAGATTGGTCCCACCAGAAAGATCAAGGCTGGTGGAAACGTCTATCCGCTGACTTACAGGAAAACAGATTTTTCAGATTTCAGGTACGAAGTGGATGGTAAGTCGATGTCGATTGATGACTTTGTTGACACGGGTTATGTCACGGGTCTGATCATCGTTAAAGATGATCAGATTCTGCTTGAGCGTTATACAGCGGGTAATGATGAGAACAGCCGCTGGATGTCGTTTTCAGTTGCCAAGTCCGTGACTTCGCTGCTGGTTGGTGTGGCAATCCAGGATGGTTATATCAAGAGCGTCGATGAGTCGATCGCTGATTATCTCCCAGGGCTCAAAGGCACCTCCTATGAGCGTGCCAGCGTCAGGAATGTGCTGCAAATGGCTTCTGGTGTTGAGTGGAACGAAGATTATTCGGATCCCACCTCAGATGTTCTTACCAAGCCAGGCGGGGTGGTTAAACTTGTTAACTTTCTGGGCGGCAAGAAAAGGGTGGCTGAGCCTGGCGTGAAATTTAATTACAACACGGGCGAGACCAACCTGACCGGTGCTGTATTACGGGCAGCGATTGGTAATAATCTTTCGACTTACCTGACGGACAAGATCTGGATTCCATTTGGCATGGAGTCCGATGCAAACTGGTTACAGGAAGCGCCACTTATGGGTGAAAGAGGGGGGACTGGCATTAGTGCCACCCTGCGTGACTATGCGAGGATTGGTATATTCGCCCTGAGAGAAGGAAAACTCCTGGATGGCACGGAGGTGCTGGCTCCAGGGTGGATGAAAGATTCCACAACCCCGTCCAAAGGATTTCCCGGATATGGTTATCTATGGTGGCTTGGCGATGAGGGTATTTACCGGGGGGTTGGCATCTTTGGTCAGGCGCTTGTTATTGACCCTAATAAGAATGTCGTCATTGTGACTCACAGTGCCTGTCCGAATGCGGTTGGTAAATGTGTAGGAGCAAATCGTACTGCTTTCTTCGATGCCATATTGAAAGCGCTTTAGAGGAAACATGATTTGAATCCTGAAAAACAAAAAGAGGCAGTTATGAAATCAGTTAGAACATTCTGCAGGGTCTGTGAACCTTCTTGCGGGCTTATTGCAGAAGTTGAGAATGATCACTTAATATCATTAAAGCCAGACCGCGATCATCCGGTTACCAGAGGATTTGCGTGCCATAAAGGCCTGGCGACCCTCGAAATACACAACGACCCTGATCGGCTCTCGACGCCGCAGCGAAAGATCGATGGTGATTTCGAGAATATTAGCTGGGATGAAGCCGCGAACGGTATTGCTGAGCGATTGGCTGAAATAAAGGCAAAGT
>CAZJRI010000080.1:0-15108 GCA_964548025.1 uncultured Pseudomonadales bacterium | reverse complement strand
GGAAGCAGTGCCATTGGTTCCTATACAGGTAATCCCCTGGCCTTCAATACCCTGGCAGGCCCGGCGATTGGATCTTTTGTGGTGAAAAACGAGATCCGATCCAATTTCGCATCCGGTACGCAGGACTGTGTCAATAAATTCGCAGGTAGTGAAGCGATATTCGGATCTACAACGATTCATCCAATACCCGATATTGAAAATACCGAATTCCTTTTGCTGTTCGGCACGAATCCACGTGTATCCCACATGAGTTTTCTGTCCATTGCCGATCCGATAAAGGTGCTGAGGGATGCGAAAAACAGGGGAGCAAAAATTAAATTTGTCGATCCGCGTATCAATGAATCTGTGCCTGGTATTGGTGAAGTCATTCAGGTCAATCCAGATACTGATATCTATCTGATGGCGGCTATGCTGAATCATCTCGATGCGTCAGGTCAGTTTGATGAAGATTACCTTCAGGAGAATGGAGACAATGTTGAGCAGCTCAAGCAATTTGTTGCTAAATATTCTCCTGAACGAGTATCTGGTGTGGTGGGAATAAGTGCTGATGATATTAAAACGCTAGCGGATGAATTCGCAGGTTCCGAGTCTGCATCGGTTTATATGTCAACAGGTGTGAACATGGGGCGCCAGGGCACACTTGGTTACTGGTTGATGTATATGTTGAGTCTGGTAACAGGGAACTTTGATCGTCCGGGAGGAAATTACTATGCCAAAGGGTTTTACCCTGCGGCCAAGGCAGGTAGATGGCGAGGTGAAAGTCCTTTTTTCGACAGCCCCTACGGTGAGATGCGGCGAATCAGGGGTTCACTCCCTGCAAATCTGATGGCGGATATGATTCTTGCTAAAGAAAATCCAATCAAGGCGATGGTGGTAATCTCGGGTAATCCACTGTTATCAGTTGGCAATAGCACAAGGTTGCGCGAGGCATTTGAGAGCCTTGAATTTCTGATGGTGATTGATATTTATCCAAATGCGACCGCAGAAATGGCGGATTTTGTGCTGCCAGCAACGGGCATGTACGAAAGGGAAGATATTAATCTTTCAGGGCTTGGGCTACAGCATCAACCGTTTGTTCAATATACAGAAGCAGTTGTTCCTGCAAGTCATGAACGTAAACCTGAATGGTGGATACTGGGTCGTATTGAGCAGGCCCAGGGATTCGAATCGGTGATTGATGAAACCCAGAATCCCGACCTCTTTGACCGTGTCGATCATATGCTGAAACATGCCGATATTTCGGTTTCTGATCTGAGCGAAACTCCCGGTCACACGATTGTCTTGCCTGCCAACAGGCCGGGTAATTTTTTCAAGGAATGGATCCAAACAGAATCCGGGAGAATTGATTGTTGCCCCGAGATATTTTCTGAGTCTCTGGACATTTGTGAAGATATATTCAGGCAGGCAGAGGGTGAAGATGATCAATTGAAAATGATCTCAAGAAGGACCATCTATATGGTCAATAGCTGGTTTCACAATGTAGAATCACTCAAGCACGGACAACACCTTGAGAATCCCCTTTACATGCACCCTGATGATGCCAGATCGAGAAATCTTGGAGATGGCTCTGAAGTTACCATCAAGAATGATTTCGGTAGCATCCTGTCAAAAGTAATTCTCGACAGCGATCTGAAACCCGGGACTGTTGCCATGACCCACGGTTGGGGACATGTTGGATCACGTATGAAAGTGGCAGGAAAGTATGCAGGTGTGAATGCCAATGAACTGTTGCCTTCTGGTCCGGGCAGCTACGAGAAGATCAGCAATCAGGCGTTTATGACAGGAATTCCGGTGAGTGTAGAAGCGTGCGTATAGGTTTGATTGCAGATACTCATATGCCGGGTTCGCTGGAAACCTTGTGGCCACAAGCCGTATCAGCCTTGACTGATGTCGATTGCATCCTGCATGCGGGTGACCTTCATACCATAGAGATTGTAGATGAGCTTAGTAAGTTAGCCCCCACTTACGTTGCGATTGGCAACGGGGATGTTGGCATTCATGATGACCGATTGAGACCCAACTGGATACTGGAACTCGGCGGCGTTCAGGTTGGCCTGATACATCACTTTCCTTCTCCCGAGCGGAAATCGGCGGAGGTTATCGATAAACATGTGAATCGTCACTTCGGCTGTCAACCCGATGTGGTGATATTCGGTCATACCCATTTCGAAGGGATTTATCAGGTAAACGAGATGCTATGCGTAAATCCCGGCTCGCCAACACTTCCCCGCAACCAGTCGGTGAGAATGGGGACAATCGGATATCTGGATATTGATGATGGTGTTGCCGTGGCTTCAATTCACCGGATTACATCAGATGGACTCATCGCTCACGAAATAGCGCAGGATTGCTAGCTTTTTCATGAGAATTCCGAATTCAGATGATAACTGTTTCGTCATTCGCGGCTCTGTGCATACTTGCACATCTGAATTGGCTGTGGCAGTTTGATGACGTTAGCAATTGTTAATGTGACCAGAGGTATTTGTGTTACTAGATTTACATACTCATTCCATCAAATCTGATGATGGTCGAGCCAAAGTTGAGAATTACTGTCAGTGGATCACAACCAAAAATGTTCCAATTGATGGTTTTGTGCTGACTGAACACAGGCAATTTGACAGTGAATCAGATTACTCTGAATTGGCCAGTAAGTTTGGCCTGACAATCCTGAAAGCAAGTGAAGTGGAAACCGAATACGGTCACGTACTGGTGTTTGGTGTAAACAGCGAACTCGAGGCTGCCTTTGACTTTTCCAATACTCACCTTTCGCTAAAAATGGTACTGGAAATGTCTGAAGCTCACGGTGCGGTTGCTGCACCCTGCCATCCCGGCAGGCCCAAAGTCGGTATGTTTGCTCATACTGATACGCTGGGTATACCTGAGGGCGTAAAAATAGTCGAAATTTACAATGGTGGTAGTCGCGATCAGGAAGATCAGATTGCCATAAGCAATGCAGATAAGCTCGGATACGGAGGAATCGGTGGCAGCGATTCGCATATCGTGAGTCATATTGGCCGTTGTGCGACCCGATTTAACAACGATATCAGTACGATGGACGACCTGGTTGCTGCCCTGAAAGCAGGAGAATTTGAAGCAGTCAATCTGAAAGAATCCCAATAATTGAAAGTAGAGAGAAATAGACGTGGACCAGGACATTGAAGAAATTAGAGAAAAGTTCCTCAACAGGGACTTTGATGAGAAGCTGTTTGAATTCAAACCCGAGGTGACCATCGAATATGCCCGGCTATGTGGTGAGACAGCAGAGCGATTCCTCGATGAGAATCACCCTGATTTCCAGGCACCACCAACTTACGTGGCTAGTCTGAGTGGTGGTCGAACGCTGCCGGTAGATTTTCCAAAGTTCGGCATCGGAATGGATGCTGGTAAAGGCGTTGAGTGTATTAAACCAATCCGGCCGGGACAGAGTTTAACGGGTAAAACCCATATACATGATGTTTATACCAAAACCGGGCGATCAGGAAGAATGATCTTCATCGTTTCCCGGATCGAGTTCTTTGATTCAGAAGGAACACATGTGGCGAATGCGGATAGCCGCATGGTGATGAGGGAGAGAAGCTAGTGGCGATTAAATCGATAGCGGAAGTTGAATTTGGCGTTGATATACCGTCGTTTAAGCCAGACACATCCCTTGAAACCGTTAAGACTTTCGCGAGCCTGGTTGGTTGGAACCTGGGAGCAAGATTCTCTGACCATGAAGCAGCTAAAAAAGAAGGATTACCCGGTGCGATGGTGCCTGGCATTCTCAGCCAGGGTTATCTGGTTGCGATGATCCACAAGTGGGCACCGGACGCCGAGGTTAAGAAGATAGATACTGTATTCAGAGCAGCCGTCATTGCGGACGAAGAACATACGATTACCGGTGTTGTAACTGATATCAACGAGGAAGACCGGCTCGTTGAAATTGATATTACTGTTGCCAACGAGAAAGGTGAGACACGCGTCTTTGGCACTGCAACCGTTGAGGTGCCTGCCTGATATTCATGATTGAATAAGGTCAATTCAGGGGAAAGCCCGAGACTGGTCTGAATCGGTACTTAAAAGCTAGGAAGATTCAACAAGACGAGCTCGTAATTCACTTCGAACCTGCCTGTTAACGCCGATTGCGTCCAGATAACCCTCCGTTGAACCGTGTTCATCGTTGACCTGGTCCAGGGCTGCTCTCAGATATTCATGCCTGACACCGGCTACCGCTTGAAGGCTGGCTTCATCGACTGTGTCACCATACTGGGCGCGGAAATTGGGTGCCATATGCTCGAAGAGTTCATCTGCTCTATTCGTCAGCAGATAGTCAGAAAATATATCTGCCTCTGAAACGCCCAGCGCGGTAAGAATCATTGCCGCACCGAATCCGGTTCGATCTTTGCCCGCTGTACAGTGAAGTAGAAAACCATTGTCCACGGCAAGTAATTCGTCAAACAGGGACTTATAGGCATCGCCATGATCGCGGGCGATCTCCCGTGTAATACTCGTCATGTACGCCTTTCGATCCTCGTGGTTATGAGTTTCATCTTCGAAGCTGGCGGAAAGCTGGGGTGAACTACCCGGCGCTATCGGTATGTGTACTCGACAACGGAACGGGGAGGCAGTTGGTGGTGGTGACTTTTCGACTTCATCGTCTTTTCGCAAATCACAGATGACACCGATATCGAGTTTTTCAAATTCGTCCAGTGCATGATCGGGAATCAAGGCAAGCATACCGCATCGAAAAAGTTTACCTTTCTTGACGGTCCCGCCCTCAAGAGTTCGATAGCCGCCAAAGTCCCGGAAATTTAGCCCACCTTGCAGAGGTATGAATCTTGGATCTCTGATGCTTTCAGACAAAATATCAATTCCATTAACAGTTAGACTAAATATAGCAAACTTACAGTCATGCTCCGGTCGGACTTATAGCCACCCAGAGCATGAATTCAGATGATGATGGATTGGATATCTTACTTGGACTTCAGGTTGATAGTGAACGCACCCTGTTCAGTTTCGACGTTAATATCGAATGCATCGTCCATAGGGCGGCTATAGCCCAGGGATTTCATCCCACCTGGTCCTGTGGCTTCAAACTTCACCTTGTTCTTGCCAAGCTCGACAAGTTTCATTGTTTGTGGTTCCGGGGTTCGGGGTGAAAATCCCGGGTCCCACTGTTGGATGCGCAACATGAGCGTATTGTTTTCTTCTCCTATAACGATCATCTCGACCATGCTGGTTTTACCTTGACCTGTCATCCGAACGAGTGAGGCGATGGATCCGTCAACAGGTTTGATCCAGTTTTCTTCGAGGGTTCCATTTCCAACGGCACCGGACCAGTGACCTGTCATCCAGGCGAGATCAGAAATACTGACCTTATCTTCGGCCCAGCTTGTCTGGCTGGTAACTGTTAAGAGAGCGAGCAATAACAGGGTACTGGTTCTTTTATACATGGTTGGAACTCCATAGTGGGAAGCTGATTTTTGTTATTGAAACCGGTTTGCAATCCAGGTTCACATTCAAGGTGGTTAAGAATATATCACATCATTTAGGAAAAAATTCTTGTATGCTCTTCTCCCCCACCAGCATTTAAGTCAGTCGATTCAGGGAGAGAAAATCAGGTCGAGAATCGTAAATTCCTGCTCCCTGGTAGTGGCACGCGACTCCAACAGACTTTTCTGTCATTATCTGTATTAATAATCAAAACAAACAGTCATTAGATTCAGCAATGAATGCGTCGGACAGTTCTCACGACCCGTATACAATAAGAAAGGGTGAATCCCGACCACCGCCGTCTTCGCTGATTGGCCGTGTTCGTTATCTTGGCCCGAGTGTCATCGTTTCGGGATCCATTGTTGGTTCCGGCGAGATTATTCTTACCTCGAGTCTTGGCGCTGCAGTAGGATTTGTCTGCCTTTGGTGGGTGCTGATGTCATGCTGGATCAAATCGCTGATTCAGGCTGAACTTAGCCGCTACATCATAGTCTCGGGTGACACCTATCTTCGGGCACTCAATCGATATCCTGGCAAGTTGTGGGGTCCCAAAGGCAAGGTAGGTTGGCCGATCTGGCTGGGTCTGATTGCTTTCATTCCCGGTGTTCTAGGCCTGGGTGGCATTATGGGCGGTGCCGGGCAGGCGCTGGCATTGCTGGTTCCGGGGGTGAGTTCCGCATGGACAACTTTTATCATTGCGATTCTCACCGTCGCCATTTTAAATATCGGCGGCTACGAAAGATTTGAAAAAGTGCTGCTTGGGCTGGTGGTCGGTTTCACAGCGACCACGCTCGTCTGTGCAATAACGATGCAGTTCACTGAATATCAGATTTCATGGGCTGATGTTGGCAGTGGTTTCACGTTTGATCTGCCAATTGAATATATTGGTCTCGCACTGGCCGTCTATGGATACACCGGCGTTAATTCGGGAGAAACAGCAGCCTATACCTACTGGTGCATCGAAAAGGGATACCCGACCTATATAGGATCCAAAGAGGATGATGAATGGGTAGAACGTGCGAAGGGGTGGATAAAGGTTCTGCAGATGGATGTATGGCTGACGGTCGTCATACTGACGTTTGCAACATTGCCTTTTTACCTGCTTGGAGCCGGTGTTCTGCATGTGATTGGTGAAACGCCGAATGGTTTAGAGACGATTTCAATTCTCTCCGGCATGTTTACCCGCACTCTCGGAAACTGGGCACTTTGGGTATTCGGTACCGGTGCGTTATTCATATTGTTCTCGACCACACTCTCTGGCATTGGGGCTGGTGCGCGCTTTATTCCGGACTATCTGATCGAACTTGGTTTCTTCTCCCGTCAGAATCTAAGGGCCAGGCGGGCCTGGATCAGAGGTTATGTTTCTCTGATGCCCTTGCTGGGATTTGCGCTTTATCTCGGATTCCAGAATCCTGTCCTTCTGGTCACGATTGGCGGATTGGTTGCTGCATTGATGTTGCCCATTCAGAGTGGTGGAACCCTCTGGCTTCAGCGTACTCAAATGGATCCTCGCCTTGAGCCCCATCCTTTTGTGCGGGGCATAATCTGGGTCATATTTCTTTTCCAGCTTGTGATGGCAGGATTGGTTATCAGATACGTGGTGCTGTAGTTAGTCCTGCTCGCCGTTTGTAGTTGTGAGTAATGAGGCGAGCTTTATTCAACCCAACCCCTTAAAATGCCTGTTAGGCGATTTTTATTGCAGATGCCCGGTCCATCGACCCGCAAGCGCCACGCCAACCCAGATCATCAGGGACATAAAAGCTGAGACTCTTGCGGGTTGTGGAATCTCGTCATGAGCATCCCAATTTTCAATTTTGTATAAGACTCCCCGGTGTAGTAGAGCAACATTTACTCCGGCCAGAGCCAGCAAAATGAGTTTCGCCTGGAATGCCGGGTTACTGGCATAGGCTGCAGGGCGGGTAATGAACATGGCCAAACCGGTAATAACGGCGAGAGCAAATCCTGACCAGGTCCACCGGGTCAATTCCCGGGAAATCTGATTTGCGGCGTATGAACGTGCAGTGATCCCGAGCAGCCTGAGATCGACCATGAGGATTGAACCGAGGACCATTGCTATCGCTATCACGTGAATAGATTCAATCAGTGGGAACCACCAGGTTGCGCCTATTTGAAACGCGAGGTCTGTGTTTTGCAGCCAGTCCCAGAATTCATTTAAAGACATGCATCAATCACCAGAAAAGATAATCAGAATAAGCGATCCAGCGGCCTGCCAGCATCACTCCCAGCCATGCCAGAACTGAGAAAACAGAAATCGTACGTGCAAGACCCCTTTTAAGCGCACTTTCATCCCAGTAGTTGATATTCCGTCTGCCGGGTAGGTAGAGCCAGAGGGCAAGCAATAATGCTGGTACGAGGAGAGAGAATTTAATGCCGAATACCGGGTTAAAAAAATAGCGATCAGGTCTGGCGAAAACAAATACCAGCCCGGACAGGACCAGGGGCGGAAATGCCCACCAGGTAAAAGGCATCAGGCGCTTTATCATTTCACCTGGATTCTGGCTGGGCACAGCAAGCCCTAGAAACCTTAGGTTGACGAAGATTACCGATCCCATGATAGTTGCGATGGCGAGGATGTGTATTGTCTGCACTATGGGTGGCAGTCCGGGCACATTGGACAGCAGATAAATTATCCAGCTTCGTAACTCGCTGGTGGCTAGTGTTTCGCTGATCGTAACTAGAAGGTCAGTCATCGATTGTTTGAAATATCACTTCATCCTTGTAAGAGACGAGGGTAACAATTTACTTCCGTTAGACGAATCAGACGGGCTTAAACAGGGGAATATTCAAGTCCTCATGTTCTTCCCATTCAATCTGAACTTTCTGACCGATCGAAACTTCCTCGGGTGCGATCCCAGTGACGTTGGAGATAAGTCTCGGGCCCTCGTCCATATCTATCCAGGCGACCGTATAGGGAACCATATTGCGAAAAAATGGATGATAGCTCTGTCTGACGACACTATAGGTGTAGATGGTGCCTTTCCCTGCCGATACTTTCCATTCAAGATTCCCATCTGTGCAACCCGTGCAGTGTCTTCGTGGATAAAAAACGACTGTATTGCAATTGCTGCACTGCTGATATCGAAGTTCTTTTTCTTTGGTTGCAGCCCAGAATGCTTCTGTGTCGGGTTCGCTAGCCCGGGGCACTGGTCTTTTTATATCATTCATGATTAATCACTCCCCAATATAATAGTTCCGGCAGCATGGCGACTACCTAACATACCGCCGTTACCATGGGCGACCGCAAGTTTAGCTTCAGAAACCTGGGAGCAGGATTCGCCCCTTAGTTGTCTTGCTGCTTCCGTTAAGAGGAATATGCCGCGCATGCCAGGGTGGTTTGATGACAGACCCCCGCCATCAGTATTGAGTGCTGGGCCGTCATTTGGTCTGTCGAATCTGAGTCTGCCCCCTTCGACCCAGCTACCGCCTTCACCTTTCTTGCAAAAACCCAGGTCTTCCAGTAGCGCAAGTACCGTAATGCTGAACGAATCGTAGATCATTGCGATGTCTATTTCTGCTGGGCTGACGCCAGCTTCACCGAATGCCTGCGGGGCAGATTGAACTGCCGCACTCGTCGTGATATCTCCTCCATTCTCAGGATATTTAGTTGCTTCGCCGCTACCGAGAATCCAGACAGGAGATTTTCTGCAATCCCTGGCAACCTCGGGGGCAGCTATAACTACTGCCGCACCGCCGTCTGAAATCATGCAACATTCTAACAGGTGCAATGGGTCTGCGATCATTCGTGAATTAACCACGTCGTCAATCGTTGTTTCTCGGATGTCGAGAAATTCAAGATCTTCCATGGCCTTTACGGCCTCCGGGTTACGCATGGCATGGCAGCGGGTAGCAACGGATATCTCCGCTAACTGTTCGCTTGTTGTGCCGTATTCATGCATGTGACGATGTGCCACCATGGCATAGTTGGCAATGAGTGTCATTCCGGCAAAAACGTCCAGGTTGTCAGCAGGATGCATACCGCCCATTCCCCTGCCACCAACACCGATTGCCTGGGCATTGCTGTGTGCAGTAGAGCCGTAGGTAAGTAGAGCAACTTTAGCCTTACCGGCGGCAATATCCCTTTTTGCGTGAGCGGCGTGAAATTCATAGGATGTGCCGCCGACGCTTGTTGTGTCGATGACGTTCGGATTTAGACCGAAGTATTCGGAGATATTGAGCCCGCTCATGCCACCGCCTTCACCCGCGTCATATACCGCGTCCACGTCAGACCAGCTCAGCCCGGCATCTTCAAGGGCTTTTGTTGCTGATTCTGCTTTTATCTGCAGTGCACTGACTTCGCCCTCAACATCTCGCAGCGGATATTCATGAATGCCCACAATTGCGGCATCTCGATTCTGAGTCATCTGTTTTCCTTATCCGTTTACCTGTGAATGAGTCTACCTAAGTGTCTTAATGATATATAGCGCACGCTTTTGTCATATTGAGCGTGATTTTCTGGTGTAGCTGTGGCAGATTGGTCGGACAGGTGACTTGTTGGGAATAACTATTGAATATTATCTGTTTAACAGGTGGTCTCGCATCCGGTAAATCAACCGCAACCATGTTCCTGCAGGATCATGGCGCTGAGATAATCGACGCCGATAAACTTGGTCACAGAGCCTATGATCCGGGTTCTCAGGCGTATCGTCAGGTGATCGATGCCTTCGGTGAAGATGTTGTCGCGGAGGATAGTCAGATTGACCGAAAAGTACTGGGTGGAAAAGTTTTCGGCAAACCGGAAGAACTCAAAAAACTGACGGATATCGTCTGGCCCGAAATCAGGCGCCTTGCTGAACTCGAAATTTCAGGATACGAGGCATTGGACCCGGATGCTGTTGTTGTACTGGAAGCCGCAGTGCTGCTTGAGGCAGGTTGGGAAGATATAGGCGATGAGGTTTGGGTTGTGGTTGTTGACAGGGAGGTTGCAATCAGTCGGGCAATGGACAGAGATGTCATGGATAGAGAAGCTGTCGAAAGTCGACTCGATTCTCAATTATCCAACGAAGAACGGATCGCGAAGGCAACCGTGGTTATCGACAACAGTGGTTCTGAGCAGGACATGCAGCAGCAGCTCGATAAGGAATGGGACAGACTGAAAGGTTAGGGGCGGCTTCTGGCATCTAGTTGCTGGCAAGAGCGGAAGACTGCGAGTTCGAGTCAACAGAATTAAATCCGGCTTTGCCACCTATGAATCCGCTTGTAGCTAGCAGAGTGGAGTTCGTTTACAATGCGCGACTCTTTTTTCACGTTCCATCTTTTAAATACTGTCAATTACAAGAACCATCATTTTCACGAATTATCTAGCAGGCCAGCCTTTGGAAATCAATCCATTGTTAACACAGATGAAAGATCTCCGCGAACGTACTGACGTTCTCAGGGGGTATCTTTGACTATGATTCGAGAAAAGATCGGCTCGCGGAAGTCGAACTGGAACTAGCGGATTCCAGTGTATGGGATGACCCTGACAGGGCTCAGAAGCTAGGCAAAGAAAGATCCACGCTGGAGGCTGTTGTCTTAACGATAGACCATCTGGATAGTGGTCTGGCTGATGTTGAAGATCTCATCGAATTGGCCCGGGAAGAGGACGATGAATCACTGGCCGACGAAGTGGAGGCTGATCTTTCCGAGCTAGACAGGAAAATGGAAAAACTTGAATTTCGCCGAATGTTCTCCGGTGAAATGGACAGCAATTGCGCCTATATGGATGTGCAGTCAGGTTCTGGCGGCACTGAAGCCCAGGACTGGGCCAATATGTTGTTGCGAATGTACCTGCGCTGGGGAGAATCAAAGGGCTTCAAGACAGAGATCATCGAACTGTCTGACGGCGATGTCGCTGGTATCAAAGGTGCCACTATCCGCTTCGAGGGTGAATTTGCCTTCGGTTGGCTGAGAACCGAGACAGGCGTTCACCGCCTGGTTCGCAAGAGTCCATTTGATTCCGGTAATCGCCGGCATACTTCATTTGCCTCTGTCTTCGTCTCACCTGAGCTGGACGATGATATTGATATTGATCTTGATATGTCCGAGGTTAGAGTTGATACCTACAGGGCAAGTGGCGCAGGTGGTCAGCATGTGAACAAAACCGATTCCGCGATTCGTCTCACTCATGAGCCCACAGGTATCGTTGTGCAGTGCCAGAATCAAAGATCACAGCACAAGAACAGGGATCAGGCGATAAAACAACTGAAAGCAAAACTGTACGAAATGGAAGATCAAAAAAGACGATCCGAATTGCAGGAGATAGAAAATAACAAATCGGATATCAGTTGGGGCAGTCAGATACGATCCTACGTGCTGGACTCGGCACGTATCAAGGATTTGAGGACGAACGTTGAGACATCAAATACACAGGCAGTGCTGGACGGAGATCTCGATCAGTTTATCGAAGCCAGCCTTAAACAGGGTTTATAGGAAATTTGAAGTAATTCCATGTCGGAAGATAGCAAAACTACAGAAATGACCACAGAAGAAGACAATGAGTTAATCGCTTTGCGTAGAGCCAAACTCACTGAACTGCGAGAAGCTGGTATCGCCTTTCCTAACGATTTTCGTCGTCAGGCATTTGCCGATACATTGCACCAGGCATATGGCAGTCAGAGCAAGGAGCAGTTGGCACAAGAGCCAGTTCAAACCAGCGTTGCCGGAAGAATCATGCTTCGCCGGGCGATGGGCAAGGCCAGCTTTATAACGCTTCAGGATATGACAGGTCGTATCCAGGCCTATATCAGGCAGAACGATGTGGGTGAAAGCGCCTACGCTGAATTCAAAAAATGGGATATGGGCGATATCGTTGCCATCACAGGTACTGTGATGAAGACCAATAAGGGTGAGCTGTCAGTGCATGCGCAGGAAATAAGAATGCTGACTAAATCGTTGCGCCCCCTGCCCGAAAAACATGCCGGACTCACTGATACAGAAACCAGATACAGGCAACGATATCTGGACCTGATGACGAATGAAGAGAGTCGCGATATATTTGTCAAACGCGCAAAAATAGTCGATGGAATTCGCAGGTACTTTATTGACCGGGAGTTTATGGAAGTTGAGACGCCGATGATGCTCACAACGCCCGGTGGCGCAACTGCTGAACCCTTTGTTACCTACTACAATGCGCTGGACACAGAGATGTATCTCAGAGTGGCGCCGGAGCTAAATCTGAAACGGCTCGTTGTTGGGGGATTTGAACGAGTCTTTGAGATAAATCGCAACTTTCGCAACGAGGGAGTCGATACAAAACATAGCCCCGAATTCACGATGCTTGAGTTCTACCAGGCCTATGCAGACTACGATGACCTGATGGATCTGACTGAAGAATTGCTTCGTGATCTGGCCATGGATGTTCTCGGCACGATGCGATTCAACTATCAGGGAACGGATATCGATTTTGGGCAGCCATTCAAAAGAATGACGATGGAAGACTCAATACTTGAACACAGCTCTGATATTTCAAAAGATCAACTGGATGATCCGTTGAAAGCAGTTGCCCTGGCAGAAAACCTTCATATAGAAGTGGCTGAAAGTTGGGGACACGGCAAAGTGATAATGGAAATCTTCGAAGCAATAGTCGAAGATAATATCAAACAGCCGGTTTTTATTACACAGCATCCCACCGAAGTATCTCCTCTTGCGAGGAGAAATGACCATAATCCGGAATTAACCGACCGCTTTGAATTATTCTGTATGGGCCAGGAAATCGCCAACGGTTTTTCTGAGTTGAACGATGCAGAAGATCAGGCCGAACGATTTAGACTCCAGTCTGAAGCGAAAGAGGCCGGAGACAACGAAGCGATGCATTTTGATCAGGACTATGTGACTGCACTTGAATACGGCCTGCCACCTACTGCCGGTGAAGGATTGGGTATTGACAGGTTGGTGATGTTGCTCACTGATTCGGTATCGATTCGGGATGTGATTCTTTTCCCGCATATGCGACCAAAAAACTGATGGCTGAATCCGGCACTATTAAGCTGGACGCCAGTTGGCTGGAATTCCTGGAAGCTGAATTTCGTAAACCCTATATGGTTGAATTGCGAGAATTCCTGCATTCTGAAAAAGAGAACAAAAAAATCATCTATCCAAGGGGTGATCTGTATTTTAATGCACTGAATTCAACGCCGCTGGATAAGGTCAAGGTGGTTATTCTCGGTCAGGATCCCTATCACGGACCTGGTCAGGCACATGGACTTTGCTTCTCTGTAACTGAGAATACACCGCCACCCCCGTCGTTAGTGAATATATTCAAAGAAATAAACTCGGATCTTGGTAACGACAGGCCATTTCCCCATGGTGACCTGACAGCATGGGCCAGAGCGGGTGTCCTGCTATTGAATAGTGTATTAACGGTTGAAAGACACAGAGCTGCTTCACACCAGGGACGAGGATGGGAGCAATTTACTGACAAGGTAATCGAAGTACTCTCAAGCAGACGCAGTAATTGTGTTTTTTTACTATGGGGGAGTTATGCGCAGAAGAAGGGTGCGGTCATTGACGCTGACAAACATCTTGTCCTGAAAGCACCTCATCCGTCTCCCTTGTCAGCCCACCGGGGATTTCTTGGCTGTAAACACTTCTCAAGATGCAATGCGTACCTTGAGAAGACTAATCAGAAGCCCGTTGACTGGCAAAATCTGGATCTGAGAGATTAAGATCCGGGTAGCCGACCGACTATCCAATAACAACTGCTTTAACTGCATGATTGCATTATATATCATGCGTGGACTTTGAATTTACCAGGGTGAAAGATATGGCAAAGCTTCTTGATGTATACATCAATGGGGGATTTCGAGCGAGTAAAAGTGAGTCAACGATTCCGGTTACCAATCCCGCGACACAGGATGTGCTGACCCTCGCTCCCTGCACAACAATGGCAGAGATCGACGAGGCAATAGCGGCTGCCAGGTCGGCCTTTGATGAGTGGAAGCTGGTGCCTTCATCCGAAAGAGCCAGGTTAATGATGAAGTACCAGATGCTGCTGAAAGAAAAGCAGGATGATATAGCCGAGGTACTCGCACAGGAAACCGGCAAAACCTTCGCAGATGCCCAGGGAGATGTCTGGAGAGGTATCGAGGTAGTCGAACAGGCCTGCAATATCCCTTCAATGATGATGGGTGAAACATCAGAAAATGTCGCCCGCGGTATCGACACCTATAGTCTGATACAGCCGCTTGGAGTCTGTGCAGGGATTACCCCTTTTAACTTCCCTGCAATGATACCTTTGTGGATGTTTCCAATGGCGATTGCCTGCGGCAATACATTCATTTTAAAGCCCTCAGAACAGGACCCGATGACACCCAATATGCTGGCGGAATTGTTCTATGAAAGTGGATTTCCCAAAGACCTGCTTCAGGTGGTCCACGGTGGCAAAGAACAGGTTGATGCGCTTTTGACGCATGAGGATATAAAGGCAATATCGTTTGTGGGTTCGGTGGGCGTTGGGCAGCATGTTTATCGTCTCGGCACTGAAAATTTAAAGCGCGTCCAATGTATGACGGGTGCGAAGAATCATATGATCATCATGCCGGATGCCGACAAGGACCAGACGATCAATGCACTGGTTGGTGCTTCAGTGGGGGCTGCTGGTCAGCGGTGTATGGCAATATCAGTTGCGGTATTTGTCGG
>CAZJRI010000079.1:0-23713 GCA_964548025.1 uncultured Pseudomonadales bacterium | reverse complement strand
TGTCTATTCGGGAACTCGACTATGTCGCAGCAGCCGAAGCAGGAGGTATGGGGCATTTCAGGATTATCTTCAAACACATACTGCCGAACAGTATTGCCCCCGTCATTGTACAGAGCACGCTCAGTATGGGTTATGCGGTTCTGACCGAAGCCGCACTGGGTTTTATCGGTGTTGGGATACAGCCACCGACACCCACCTGGGGCAATATGCTGCAGCAGGCTTTCCCGATGCTCGAACAGCAGCCCTTGTTGTCCGTGGTGCCCGGGTTGGCCATATTCCTGCTGGTTCTGTCATTTAACTTCGTGGGAGATGCATTCAGGGATGTACTAGACCCCAGACTAAGGGGAGTAATTCACTAAGAGCCAAGAATCACTCGCGCCATAACCAGGCGGCGCCGCGTACGCCACTTGAATCACCATGCATCGCCTTAACAATCCGGGTGTTGATCTGATCCGAGAACACGTAGCGTGGTAACAATTGCGGCAGGGTCTCATAGATCCTGTCAGTATTTGACATACCCCCACCCAGAACGATGATGCCTGGATCCAGAATGTTGATGACGTTGGAGAGAGCCAGTGCCAGCATATTGCAGTACTGAGCCAAACAGTCCATGGCAGCAGGGTCCCCTTTTTCGGCAAGCGCTACGATATCAGCCGCCTCTCTTTTTTGCTGACTGCGTTCATAATATGAAAGCTCAAAAGCAGGACCCGCCAACCATGTTTCGATACAGTTTTTGCGGCCGCAGAAACAGTCTCTGGAACAGTCTCTGGAACAGTCTTTTAAAGAATCCTCGGAGTATCCCGGCCGGTCTTCGGCTGGCAGGATGTTTTCAAGTGGCAGCGAATTGTGTCCCCATTCGCCGCAGATCGCATTGACACCCTGAGCGAGTTCTGTCTGAAATACAATGCCACCTCCCACGCCAGTGCCCAGTATGACGCCGAATACAATATCTTCTCCCATCGCTGCGCCGTCACTTGCCTCCGAGAGCGTGAAGCAATCTGCATCATTGGCGATTCGCACGGGTCTCTTTATCAGAGTCTGCAGGTCTTCCCGCAAAGGTTGATTGTTTAAACAGGTGCTATTGCAGTTCATCATCAGGCCTGTTTTTAGTGAAACAGCCCCAGGTGAGCCAATCCCGACTGGCACATCGTCTGCTATCCCTGCATCCTGGCTAACAGCCTTAATAATATTGCCAAGCGCAACCAGGGTTGCCTGATAGTCATCCTTTGGCGTGTTGACCCGATTGCGGCAGACGATCCTGCCATCATCCGCCATGACGATTGCTTCGATTTTTGTGCCGCCAAGATCCACACCGATACGGCCACCGGTCGGTTGGTTGATGTTTCTAATATCTGGTGCCATGGCGCAATGGTAGCACGCTCTGATTGATTGCTCCTGTCGTCAAAAGTGGTGTAATGTCGAAGCATCAAAAGCGGGAGAATATCATGTTAGATTCAGAAGAATTCAAGAGCGGGGCGGACTTGTGGGTACCGGCCAGCGCGGGCCATAAAACGCTCAGTCCCTGTGCCTGCTGTGCGTCGGCACTAGGTGAACTGAATCAGTTAATGGCAGTATCTGATGATGATTTGTCTGATGTTGATTACTGGAAAAACAAACGTCCGGCGTTGCCAGCACTCGCATTGAGAACCCAGTTATTTGTTAATGCAAGAATCTACACTGTCGACGAGAATGACTTCGTTGCCAGTGCACTTGCCTTTAAAGATGGAAAGATTCTGGCAGCCGGTAGTGAGTTGGATCTTCGAGAACAATTCGCGGATGCCGATGTGATTGATGTGGGAGGCAAGACTATATTACCCGGCTTTATTGAGCCCCATATGCATTTTTTGCCGATAGCTACGATAGGGAAGTTCGAGGATATTGGCCCCTTCCGTTACCCGAGCATTGAACAGGCGCTTGCACGACTCCGCCAGCTTGCGGCGGATGCCGAACCTAACGATTGGATAATGGCTCGACAGTTTGATCCGTCTCTGCAGGATGGACCGGCGCAGCTCACCCGGCAGATGCTCGATACAGTATCTACAACCATACCTGTTTTTGTGTATAACGCGTCCCTGCACTTTGCGTATTGCAATAGCCGTGCACTTGAGATTGCAGGTATCGACGGGCGCACACCCGATGAGCCCGGATCATCGTTTGGCAGGGACGAAGACGGTGAGCCTAATGGTGTGCTCCAGGGTGGCAGGGTAATGTCGATGGTAGTGAAGCACAGCTCCGCTCAGCAGAATTATGATCTGGCAGATGCCTGCTTTGAGGTTTGTGAGCGGGCAAATAGTCTGGGGGTAACCATGTTTTGTGATCAGGGTACAGGTTTGAGCCGTGGCGTTCATGAACCGGATATATACAAGGCGTTGTCTGAATCTGATCGTATGACCACCCGACTGAGATACTTTCTGAGTTATGCGATTGGCGAAAAGTGGGATGAGCAGGAAATTCGGTATGGTGATGGCGATGAACTGGTACGGGTTACAGGTTGGAAGATAGTCTCTGATGGTTCCAATCAGGGGTTCTCAGGACTCCAGAGAGAGCCATATCTATACAGTGATGACTGTGGGGTGGCCTACGTTGAAGCGGATCAACTGAAGGATATGGTCCTTGACAGAGCCAGAAAAGGTTGGCCCATCGCTATCCATGCTAATGGTGATAAAGCCATCGATAATGCGCTGGATGCGTTTGAAAATGCTTTTGATGCAGGTGTTCTGACGAATACGCCCTGTCGTATCGAGCACTGTTCTATTCTCCATGATGAACATATCGCCAGAATCAAGAAGATGAACTTGTCTCCAAGTTTTCTTATCGGGCACGTCTATTACTGGGGAAAAGCCATGCGCGATTCAATCTTTGGTGAAGCGAAAGCAACGCTACTTGATCGAACGGGCGCATGCGAAGCGCAGAATATCCGCTGGACCCTGCACTCAGACGAACCTGTAACAGAAATGGGGCCTTTGCGATGTATTGAAAATGCAGTAACGAGAAAAATGTGGCGTGAACCTGAGACAATTCTATCCCCGGATGAACGGATTGATATAACAACCGCGATTCGGGCGATGACCAGAGATGCAGCCTGGCAATGTCATTCAGAACATGAGATCGGCACGCTGGAAGCAGGGAAGTATGCGGACTTTGTTATTCTTGAAAATGATCCTCATGACGTACCCGAAAATACAATCGGAGATATCAAAGTTCTGGAAACCTGGATGGGAGGACGTTGCGTCTATTCGGCTGAATCGACGAGCTAACGGTCACCTGTTCTAGAGATCGTCAAATCGTTCGTCATCTGGTGATTCATCCAGGACGATATAGGCAAGCCCATAGGCGATCAGCGTTGGTTGTGGGGCGATACACAGGGCAACCAGAGCGCCAATTCTCACGAAGAGCGATGGGACATCAAAATACCTGGCTAATCCTGAACAGACCCCACCAAGTTTCTTGTTGGTGGAGTCCAGTCGAAGTGACCTATCATCAAAATGGTGCCGACTAAAGCGGTCGAAGTGGTGTTTTCTCATGGTTCTCTCTGTTCAGCTTGTTGATCACTGTTTCGCTTCACCAATCTAAACCTGTGGTTGATTGGACTGTTCAATTCTTGATTTGAGGGATTCCAGTTCAGCATTCAGAAATTCATCCTTCTCAAGATCATGTATCTCATCTGCCAGTGTCTGGTTTCCCAGATTATAGGATTCGATTTCACCTTCCATCTCATCAAGCTTTCTCTCGTATGAATCAAATCTTCCGAATGCCTCATCAAAAGATACATCGTTCATCTGTCGTTTTACCTTGATGCGAGATTTCGCAGTCTGACCTCTGAGAATTAATGCTTTCTGTCTGGCCTTTGCGAGTTGAAGTTTGCTCTCAAGCTGAACGGCATCACTGGCCAGTTTCTCGATTGCGATCTCGATCTGCTTAAGATCACCTTCCGTGGCAGTAGAAGCTGTGTCGAAACGATTTTTCTCTCTGAGCGCTGCTTTAGCCAGATCATCCCTGCCTTTGTTAACGGCCAGTTCTGCTTTTGTTGCCCAGCTTTCCGCTTCCCGTTTCAGCATTCGAGCCCGGTGATTGATCTGTTTCTTGTCAGCCAGGTAACGAGCAGAAGCTGATCTCACTTCGACCAGAGTTTCTTCCATCTCCTGGGTAATCATCCTGACGATCTTTTCCGGATCTTCCGCCTGCTCAAGAATTGCATTGAGATTGGCGTTTATGATGTCTGAGATTCTGTTGAATACGCTCATTTTTTAATTCCTCTGCTACTGTATTATTGTGATTAGATTTGAAGGCTGTGTGCTTGAATCAGCAAGCCGATCACACCAGCCGTCGAGTACCTGATCACAGAAATATGATTTTCCATCGACAAGCGGTGTGGGACGGTCACTGACCTTGTACTGGGCAAAAATGCCGAAGCTCAGCATGACTACTGTTAACAGACCTACGGTTATCCAACTGGTAGAACGTTTATATGTACTTATCGCCTTTTTCATTGTTAACACCCTGTTCGCTGATGCCTGTTGAATTCTTGAATGTTCTGTTTGTTTATGTCCTGTTTGTTCACCTTCATTTCACGATTCATGCCAACTTATGAAAATCTGGTAACATGTTGAATCGTAAAGATAAATTTCTCTGATCGATTTTGCAGTCCAGAGCGTGGTAGCGAATCAAACCGACGAGTAGCGGATTCCGCCAACCTTGATAACCAGATTATTAAAGTTATTGCTGGGTTATACTCGCGACTTTTGAAGATGATGGAGAGAATTGATGAACGGCGCTGAGAGTATGTTGCAGACCCTGATTAATAACGGCGTCGAGGTCTGTTTCACAAATCCGGGTACTTCGGAGATGCATATGGTTTCTGCGATCGGCAAGACCGAGGGAATGCGCTCAATACTGGCTTTATTTGAGGGGATTTGTACCGGTGCGGCAGATGGATATGCTCGGATGACCGGTAAACCAGCATGCACACTGCTGCACCTTGGACCAGGTCTGTCGAATGGATCAGCCAACTTACACAATGCGAAAAAAGCCAATTCTTCGATTATTAATCTGATTGGTGATCATGCGACCTATCATAAAAAATACGATGCACCGTTGACATCAGACATTGTTGGTCTTGCTGAACCCGTATCCCATTGGGTAAGAAGCGTGTCCGACGCACAGAGCCTGCCTGCAGATGCCGCTGAATCGGTTGTTCAGGCCAGCAAGAAACCGGGGCAGATAGCCACTCTGATCGTTCCTGCGAATTGTGCCTGGGATGAGTCAGTCGAACCACTGGGTCGAACAAATCTAGCGGAAATACCGACTGCATCTGATGAGGCTATTAACAAAGCTGCGGAACTCCTGGGTAATGGCAAGTCAACGATCCTGCTGATGGGGAATATGTCTTTGACGGAGCGAGCAATCGAGATTGCTGACAGGATCTCCCAGGTAAGCGGGGCAAGGCTTTTCTGCGATACCTTCGTCAACAGGATACCGAGGGGAGAAGGGCGTTGTGAAGTGGAACGCCTTGGCTATTTTGCAGAGCAGGCAACAGAGCAGTTGGACGGCGTAGAGCAGTTCATTATGGTAGGCACTAAAGCACCTGTTGCCTTTTTTGCCTATCCTTCAAAGGCGAGTGAATTTTATCCACCGGACAGCACACTGCATACAGTAGCGACGGTTGAGCAAAATGCCGAAGATGCATTACAACGATTGTGCGATGCCGTATCAGGCGGTGAGTTTGAACCCCGCAGGATTAAAAGACAGAAACAAGGTGTTGGTAGCGGTGAATTCAATCAATTCAGCATTGGCCTGACCTTTGCTGAATATCTGCCGACCGATGCAATAGTTGTGGATGAAGGGGCGACTTCGGGTGGGGGATGTTTCAGCTACACTGTCAATAGTGAACCTCACGATTGGCTTGCACTCACTGGAGGGTCGATAGGATTTGGTCTGCCAACCGCCATTGGAGCAGCAGTTGCCTGCCCTGATAGAAAAGTTATATGTATTCACGGCGATGGCGGCTCCATGTATACCATCCAATCCCTCTGGACCATGGCGAGAGAGCAACTGGATATCTGTGTAGTGATATTCGCTAATCGAAAGTACCAGATTCTCCAGGTCGAACTCGCCAGGGTTGGGGCGCAATCTATGAACAAGAAAACGCTCGATATGTTGGACATAGGAAAACCTGATCTGGATTTTGTAAAATTGGCTGAAGGGATGGGTGTCAAAGCAAGCAAGGCAGAGACCATCGATGAATTCAATGAGCAATATATTGAAGCGATGGCTGCATCGGGTCCGAGGCTGATTGAAGCGGTGCTGATCTAGCCAGGTTGAGGGTGAATAACCGATCTGGTGATTGGTATTTCCTGAAGCGTAGTCTGGGGTAAGAGGGCTCTATGACGAATGAAGGATCGAGTGCAGAAAGACGAACACGGATGTTGGCTGATATCCAGCGGGATAGATTTGACCTGATCATTATCGGTGGAGGGATTACAGGCGCTGGAATCCTCCGGGAAGCAAGCCTGCAAGGTTTGTCCGCTATTTTGATAGAAGCTGAAGACTTCGCGTCCGGCACTTCGAGTAAATCAACCAAACTGATTCATGGTGGCCTTCGTTATCTGGCGATGGGGCATATTCATGTGGTTAGAGAAGCAGCCCGGGAGCGCAAACGAGTTTATCAGCTCGCGCCACACCTGGCAGAACCCAGATGGTTAATGGTACCAGCGAGTAATCGACTTGAGTTGGCCAAATATCAGTTAGCCATCTTTGCCTATGAGAAGCTCGGGCAGGTCGATAAGTCAGATACGCATTTCATACTCACTGGTTCTGAGTTGCCCGAGAGGGAGCCCTTGTTAAATTCAGAAAATTTTCCCCATGCATGTTTCTATAGGGAATATCTGACGGATGACGCGAGGTTAGTTATTGCAAATATCAGGGCTGGCGTTGCTTCCGGTGGGATGGCCGTTAATAAACTTCATGTTACGGGAATAGTTAAAGACTACGCAAACATTTCTGGCGTGTGGGCAACTTGTGGTCTAACCGGCGAGGAGGTTCTGATAAAAGGTAGAGTGGTTGTCAACGCGGCTGGACCCTGGGTCGAGGACATTTGTCAGCTCGATGGATTGAAGATGCCAAAATCAATGGTCTTATCAAGGGGTATCCACATCGTTGTGCCTTTTCAGAAACTGCCTGTGAATGAAATGGTTTTCACCATGGCCAGAGACAATCGGCCGGTTTTTATTATTCCCCGTGACGACGTCACCTATATTGGTACAACAGACAGCCTGCATGCAGCGGGTGCTGAATTCTGGCCGGAGGTTATTCCGGAAGAAGCGGAATATCTGTTCGAGCCTGTTGAGCGATATTTCAATGTGCAGCTTGAGTTAAAGGATGTACTGACCAGTTGGGCAGGGCTACGCCCATTGATTCATCAACATGGTAAGTCGACCAAAGAAATATCACGGAGAGACGAGATATGGGTAAGTCAGTCCGGGCTGGTGACGATCGCCGGGGGCAAACTTACCGGCTATCGAAAAATGGCTGAAGATACCGTTGCTGAAGCATCAAAAATGATTGGATTCGACCCCACTCGGAAAAGCGTTGATAAACCTCTGCCTGGCGGAGATATTCAGGAAGATCTGAGCCGTGTCATCTCAAATGTGATGGCCGGGTATCCGATTGAAGAACGCTGTGCCAGAAGATTGGTCAGCCTTTACGGAGGAGACAGTGAAGCAGTTCTGCGGTTGGGCGCTGAGCCAATAGTTACAGGTGGCATGGTGCTAACAGGTGAGATTTTTTGGGCGATGCAACAGGAATTCGCCAACAGTCTCGAAGACGTATTATATCGTCGCACCCGGGCGGCCTTGTATAATCCGTCTGAAGTAGCGAATCTTGTTGAACCGGTTGCAAACCTGATGAAAGATTCAATGGGCTGGGATGAGATCAAACGAACGATTGAATTGACTGCTGTTAACAGGCGAATCCGCCTGGATTCTACCTTCACTCAGTGTTGACGCCTCATGAAGTGTCCAAAATGTGGATTAACACAAAAAGAAAGTACCGAGTGCAGTGGCTGTGGAATCATTATTGCCAGGTATCTTCAAAGGCAGAATGAACCGATACCAACATCGGGTAAATCACGGATCAGAAAGACCCGCTATCGTTTTCTTGAAATTGATAAGGAACTGCGAGATTTTTATCACGCTCAATCACTGCTGCTCGGTGCGGGTCTTGGCGCAATCGAGGCATTGAGCAACTACCTCACCAACACGAAAAGCCTGAAGGACAGAGCACCCTATCGAAAAATTGAGGCTACATTGGCTGACGGTCGCCCTGTTAGCCAGGCGATGTTGAAGAGCACTGATTATTTTCCAACCTATCATTCGAGACTGGTCGAAGCCGGAGAGAAATCCGGCAATCCCGAGCAGATGTACCGTGAGCTTCACGACATTGTTGATCGAAAAATCAAAATGTTTGAGTTGATCATTCGTGAATCTAGAAAACCCGCCATTACGCTGCTTGCATCTTTTTTCATACTGCCGTCTCCGGTACTTTTCAGTGCGGGTCCAATCGCTTATTTAAAGAGCAGCCTGCTGCCATTGCTGGCGTCAGCCTTCGTTATCTTTTTTTGTTACAGGATATTCAAGATGGCAATCCGATCTCGAGGGATCTCACTTGCGCTTGATCGGGTGCTACTTGATGTTCCTGTGTATAACACTTTTCAAACCAGCCAGTTTATAAGGGTATTTCGTACTTTATATAGTGCAGGTGTCGATAGTGCTTCTGCTTTCGCGATGTCAACGGCAGTGGTGGGGAATTCATTTCTTGTCGAGATACTCAACTCGTTTCAACCCTATATCGAGAAGGGAGAAACCCTGTCATCAATATTGACGGAAACCGGTGCCTTCCCGCAGGATCTGCATCAATTCGTTTCAACGGGTGAATCCTCGGGAAAGCTGGATTCGTCACTGAAGAAGTATCTGGAGATATCAGATGATAGTTTTAATCATCAGCTTGGTCGATTAGCGACCAACTTTTCAGCAGGACTGGGTTTATTGATGGCCATGTACGTCGGATATGAGATAGTTAAGGGTTATATGGTAGTGCTGCCAGGCTAAAAACATCCGGGCTAATTAACAGGTACGAGTCCCAGTATCCAGTCAACGCCAGCGTCGTTAGATTCCACGCGAAACTTACGAATAGTGTAGTTCAACTGGGGGACTTCCAGCCTGAGCGCTTCAACTTCATCCTTCTCAAATCGGATTAACGTACATTTGACTTCTGCTGTGATCGTTTTAGGTATGCTTTTCGATAGAGGTATCCAGCCGTATTCAGTCCCTGGCAGTTCGCCATCAGTTGTCTTGCCTTCACTCAGGATATGCCAGTAGCTATCATCCAGCGAAACTGACTGACCTTTCTCAATTGTCTCAAAATGTGCGATCCGGCCGACTTTTTCCAGTACTGTCGAGGTAAGGTTTCCAAACTGGGGTAATTCCCTGATGATCGGGCGTAATGACCAGCGTCTGAGCAGATCATCTTTGAATCCCTCAGTCTCGATGAATGCGCTGAAGGTTTCTTCCGAGAATACGCAAATTGTAACTGGCGTCGATGCAACAACGCTGGCGTTGCGACTGCCGCTGCCTGTAATAACAGCCATTTCACCGATCAGATCACCAGCCTGTAATTGAGCCAGTGTTGATGATTTTGAGCCATCGTGCTGAACCACCTGGCAATAGCCGGTTAAGACGAGATAGACATATCCACGCGTATCAGAATCCTGAACCACGATGACATCGTCAGTGTTGTAACGCCTTATCTCTTCCTGAGCCAACAGACTGCGCATCCAGCGATTTGGAAAGGGGCGACCCAGCCAGACAGAAAGATAGTGATTGACCTGGGATGTGTAGATGCTTGGGTCACCTTCAAACAGTGTATAACGTTTGCCGGAGCTTGCGAGTGAAAATACATTGCTGAACTCTGGTGGTAATTCTTCGACATGAACAAAAATCACCCTTTCTGAATCTGAGTCGAGCGCATCAGCAGGATTACCGTGAATCGCTCCGGCACCGCCGTCAGCGATCAATATATGGTAGCTCTTCTTGAAAATCTTCTTGATAGAATCGAATGTCGATTTTCTAACTGCACCCTGATCCCTTAACTCTTCAATTGACGCAAGACTGTTGTTGTCACCAACAATGCATAGCTGTCGCAGAGCATTCTTGTGGGTGAGAGTAAAGGTGGCTCCAATTGTAGGGATACTATGGACGGTGACATGAGGCTCGATGAAGAGTCCGTAGTAGTTTAATTGCTTGCCGGGTTTCACCTCGATGAGTTGGAAGTGTTCTGCAACAACGTCCGGGTCCCAACCAAGATTGCATGACAATTTATCAATTGCCATTTCATAGATTTCCCGGGTTGTAATGATTTCGACACGATTAGGCATCATCATTAATGGAAACATGGAGCAGTGATCGTCGTGGAGATGGGTAAGCAATATCGCTGAAATCTGGTTTTTCGAGATACCTCTTGCGTACAAATGTTGATCAAGAAATGGGATCGAATCGATCAGGATATAATCGCCGTTGTAACAAAGCGCCAGCCCGGTACAAGGTTCATCGACGGCGAAACCTGATGCTCCGCCCAGTACTTCTATGCCGAGTTTTACCAGTCCACCCGGAACGTAGTCTGACTGCATTCTATAAGGTGGCTCAATTTTCCTGGCATCGGTCAGGTCAACCTCAACCTGCCCCTGGTTATTGGTAAACTTATAGCGATCGGTGCCAATGTGATCTATCTGTAGCGAGCCGACTTCCGCCCGACCACTCCTGAAAGGAACGGTTTCGAAAAAATCCTCCAGCGCAATTGTTAGTCCGTCTGCATCCTTAACTGCCAGCGCTTCTGAGATTGCCAGCCATTCTTCTCTTTGTCCCTTATTTGTATGCCAGCTTTCAAGCTCCTTTCTGTTTGGGCCCATAAGGGTGATTCGCAGCAGGCGCAGCGCATGGCTGATATCAGTTTCTTCACCGATAAGTTTTAGTTTTCTGCCTTCCACCAGACCGTTTGCAACAAATACAAAAAAGTAAAACGGGAATTCAAGATTATTAAGCAGCGACCCGTCCTTCTCTTTTATATCCGTCAGCAACATGGCGTCAAAATGAGTGATCTTGTTAAGCAGCAGGTTCTTGAGGATTTCCGGTGGCTGACCAATCAATACAACAGTATCGTCATCCTGGACAACTCTGCTAGCTTCAGCGGGAATCAATACGGTTGGGCGCGCCATTTGGGATTAATCAGGTTTTGGAGTTGGTAGTGTAACTAAAGCCGCAATTGGGGAAAAGTCCATCGGACAGGTGGATCGGGTGATAATTACTCGAAATTGATCAGATAAAACAATAAAATGCGCACCCGATAGGCAGTTCCCTGAGCAAAATCTATCATTCATATAGAGATAAATTAAACGGTGTACAACAGAAATGAGTGAATCCATCAAATTAGATCCTGCCGAGAAAGAACTTTTCAGGGACAGTCTCAGAAAGTTTCTCGATCGAGAGGTCGCCCCTTACTACGATCAGTGGGAAAAAGACGAAATATGGCCGCGAGAACTGTGGAACAAGTTCGGAGAAAATGGCTTTCTGTGCGTCGATATGCCATCGCAGTATGGTGGTTATGACGCTTCATTTGAATTGAGCTGTGTTGTTGTCGAAGAAACTTCAAAGGCCGGGTATGCAGCCTTGTCTTCAGGTATATCAGTACACTCTGATATTGCTGCGCCCTACATAAAGCACCTGGGTACTGAAGCACAGAAAGAGAAATGGTTGCCTAAAATGGCTAGTGGTGAAGTTGTCTGTGCGATTGGCATGAGTGAGCCTGGTGCTGGCAGTGATCTACAGGGGATAAAAACTACCGCGATAAAGGATGGAGACGATTACATCATCAACGGCCAGAAGACTTTTATCACTAACGGGCAGCATGCGGATGTCATTGTGCTTGCTGCGAAAACAGATCCAAAACTCGGCGCCAAAGGTATTTCGTTGTTCACTGTTGATTGTCATCTGGCCGGATTTGAGAAGGGGCGAAATCTGGAGAAGATGGGCCTGCATTCAGGAGATACGTCAGAAATATTCCTGAGTGATATCCGCGTATCTGCCAAAGAGGTACTTGGAGGAGAAGGCAAGGGTTTTGCCAATCTGATGAACGAGTTGCCAAGGGAAAGGTTAATTCTTGGGGTGGGTTGTGTTGGTGCAGCGGAAGGTATGCTTGACTGGACTGTAGAATATACGAAAGAAAGAAAAGCATTTGGCGAGTCCATATCAAAATTTCAGAATACCCGCTTTGTTCTTGCGGATATGAAAACGGAGATCGAACTCAGCAAGGCGCTTGCTGAAAAATTCGTTGCCAAGTACGTCGATGACGATTTGACGACCGCGGAAGCATCAATGTGCAAACTGGCTGCGAGTGAAATGCAGGGCAGGGTGGCGGATCGATGCGTACAGCTATTCGGCGGTTATGGTTATATGAAGGAGTACAAAATTTCCCGTGCATTCGTTGATGCTCGAGTTCAGAGAATATATGGTGGCACCTCTGAGATAATGAAAGAACTGATTTCCCGCAGCCTGGTTGGAAGATAGTTTTTCGAGTAGCTGAAACGGATTTTAATTAGTCTGAAGAAGGAATAATAATGCAGAATAATATTGGCCTCATCCTCGCAAAAAGAGCGGAGTTAAATGGTGACCGCGAAGCCTATGTCGATAGTTCGTCAGGTATCAGGTTAACGTTTCAGGATTTGAATCAGCGATGCAATCAGATAGCGAATGCATTGATTGCCTCTGGGGTTAAACCAGGTGATCGAGTTGCGTTGTTGCTGATGAATAGCGCCGAATTTATGGAAACCTACTTTGCCGTCGCCAAGATTGGTGGTGTGGTTGTGCCATTGAACTGGCGATTGGTGGCTGATGAACTGGAATTCATCCTTAAAGACAGCGGTTCAGAAATACTTATTTTTGGTGAGGAGTTTGTTGATGTCGCAACTGAGCTCTACAGTCGGGGTGATAAAACTGATATTCAGCAGTGGATACAGGTATCAGAAACCGACGGTGAATCCCATTTCTCGAGAGACTATACGAAACTAAGGGATTCCGGTGAGGAGAGCGAACCGCCCATATTGGCAGTGGACGATGATCTGCTCTATATCATGTACACATCCGGCACAACCGGTTTACCAAAAGGCGTTGTTCATACTCACAATACATCTCTATGGGCCCTGCTGACGATTTTGATCACAGCGGATCTGAGAGATGGTGACAGGTATCTTTGTGCGCTGCCAATGTTCCATGTTGGTTCATTGACACCGATCACCATGTGCGTATACAGGGGGGTCACGGCGATTGTCATGCGAGAATTTGATCCAACCAGAGCGTGGGAACTGATGCAGGAAGAGAAAGTTACCGGCGGTCTCCTGGTACCAGCCATGCTGAATTTCATGATACAAGTGCCAGATCTGGACAGATTCGACTGGAGTCTCGTCAGGTGGATTCAGTCAGGTGCTTCCCCATTGCCAGTTAATCTCATCGAAGCATTCGATAAGATAGGCATCGAGGTACAGCAGTTATATGGATTGACAGAATCCTGCGGACCGGCCTGCATTATCGATGGTGCAAATGCGATAAGAAAAAAAGGCTCCACTGGCCGTGCCTTCTTTCATACCAATGTGCGGGTCGTGAATGAAGGGGGGGATGACTGCAATCCCGGTGAACAGGGTGAAGTGTGGGTTTCTGGACCTCATATAATGAAGGAATACTGGAACAGACCGGATGCTACTGCGGAGACTATCGTAGACGGTTGGTTGAAAACAGGTGATGTGGCTTCGATAGATGATGAAGGTTTCATCTATATCGAAGACCGAATCAAGGATATGATCATTTCAGGTGGAGAAAATGTTTATCCTGCGGAGATTGAGAATGTTATTCTGGGTCATCCGGCTGTTGCTGAAGTCGCGGTGATAGGACAGCCGAGTGAGCGATGGGGTGAATCACCCTTTGCCGTGGTTGTCAAAAAAGAGGAAACGCTGACGGAAGCTGACGTGCTGAAATTTTGTGATGGTAAACTTGCGCGATTCAAACTTCCGAAGGGAGCAGCTTTCATCGACACCATTCCACGGAATCCCAGTGGTAAAGTTTTAAAACGACTGTTGCGAGATGAATATCCCGGTCCGGCAGCAGTGTAGGCGGATACTTATTGTGCCAAGGTACGATTATTTATGTGAAGCGAATCAACAGGTGATTGAGGTGGTGCATTCCATCTCAGTCAAACTCACAACCTGGGGTGAAGTTTGTAGTCTTGCCGAGATAGACCCGGGCGGGATTCCATTGGATGAGCCGGTATCAAGGATCATCACAACACCACCAATGGCCAACACGCCCATCGGCAACAGCGGTCTGAAAAATCTTGGCTTCACGAAACTGGAAAAGCGAGATGACGGTGTCTATGAGAATATGACGCGCACAGGCACTGAAAAACGCTATATGAAGGCCGATGATCCCAGTTCCATGCCTCATCTAAACAAGAAGATATCGGATTAGCCATCGGCTCTGACGATGATCAAGGTGGCTCATGAAGTTCCGAATCTCTAGGAATTCCCTGCTGGCAAGATTCTCTTTGCTGGCACTGGCTGGCCTGATGAGTGGTTCCGTTATTGCGGAAGATACCGAATTCTACGTGGTCAGATATTCCCCCGGAGTTAACTGGAAAGCAGATGTCTCCTACTACGAACAGCCCGGAATAAAGAAACATCTCGACTACCTGAAGTCCTTCTACGAGCGCGAAATTGTTTTGATGAGCGGACCGCTTGTCGATTTACCCGGTAGCATGGTTATCGTCCGTGGCGGGACACTTGGTGCGGTAAGGAATTTTGTAGATCAGGATCCTGCGGTTGTGGACAAACTCATGGTTGGTAATGTATCTGGCTGGAAAGTATTCTTATCTTCGCTTCGCAAGGTGCCCATCCCAGTCGTAGAACTGGATCCCGACGAACCCTTTAGACTTGAGCGTCACGACCCGGATGCACCGATCAATCTACCCCGGGACTAGCCCGGATATTTCACCAAGGCGGCGTTGTGTGAATGTTAGCTATAGTAATCTCAATAGGTTAGAGGAGTCTTTTCTGAAATCGAAAAAGGACAAAGTGTGCCTGATCAACTTCAGAATAAATCTGGCGTCACATTTTGAGCCTTCTCCCTCTCACCATAGCTATGGCTATGATTCGAGGAAGAAAACTCAAAAACGCTTCGCTTGTCTAGCCAGATTTTCTCTGAAGCCGATCCCTTGATGAATTGTCCGGGCTAGCCAGATTCCCCCTGAAGCTGATCGCCTGATTCTGTCCCTGCGCCTTTGGTTTCCTGCTCAATTAGATAGTCCATAATATCCAGCATACGGCTCAAGCCGACGCTGCCGCCTGCCTGCACCCGGTACTTGCCGTTCACCACCATGTTGGGTACAGATGCGATCTTGAATCGGCGGGACAGTTGGGTTGCCCGGCCCAGTTTTTGATTGATATCTGTCGAATTGAAAACGGAGGAGAATTCTTCTTCTGTGAGATTACTATTTGCAGCGATATATGATGTCAGGTTCTCGGCAGTGCCCAGATTCCTCTTCACATCATGTATCTCGCGAAACAGCATTGTATGGTTCTCACTCAAAATACCAAGTTTTTGCATTGCATAATATGTACGACCGTAGTTTCTCCAAAGTTCGCTGCTTATAAGTGGGGTTCTGACGAAATCTATCCTGGACTTGTTTTTCTCAACCCAGTTCTCGAGATCTTCATCAAAGTTGTAACAGTGGATACAGCCATAAGAGAAAAATTCCATTATTTCGACTTTGTCGCCACGAATCCGCCGTGGATTGTCTACGAGATGGTAGTGCTTGCCTTCAACATAACCTTCAATGGGGATATCTGAAATCAGGATGTCGGCCATATACAGGACGACACCCGATATGATCACAAAGCAAATTCCCAGAGCAATTTTCTGCTTCTTGAGGGCTTTCGATTGTTTGGTCTTCATTTGGTCTACTCATCATTACGCTGGTCGTGATTATAACCTTGATTGAGTTGATGCCCGCAATAAACTCGCAGCATACTGACTGATCAGTTTCCCCCTCCGGTTTCGGACAGGAAGATGCTAATTGTGTAGACTCCGGTAACACTCAAGGAGAACTAATATGACACGAATGCCTGCACTGAGTCTTGCCGCGATCCCAGGTCGACGCAAGGCAACGATTGAACTTGCGACTGAAATTGAAAAAAGGGGTTTTAGCGGGATTTACGGCCCGAGCCTTGGTGACTCTATGGCTCTGTGCGAAGCACTGGCTTTCGCAACGAATGAGATACACTTTGGCACAAGTATCATGCCGATTTATTTCAGGCAGGTTGCGGACTACGCGCAAACGGCATCGTTTATTCATGAGGTTTCAGATGGCAGGTTTAAATTCGGTATTGGAGTCAGTCATGAACCAGCACTACGTCAGCGGGGTATTTCAGCGGGTAAACCGCTGACAGATACACGAAATTTCATCGAAGAACTCAAAGCAGTCCCCCGCGCTGGAGAGTTGCCACCTATCGTTCTGGCTGCTCTGCGAAAGAAGATGATCGCTTTGTCGGAAGAGATAGGCCAGGGCATGGTTTTTGCCAACGGAGCCCGATCCCATATGGGAGAGTCCCTCGGCATCCTCTCAGATTCGGTAAGGCAGAATGATGAGTTCTTTATCGGAGATATGATCCCTACCTGTATCAGCGATGATATTGAGGCGGCCAAGGCAGTAAACAGGAAGACCCTGACATCCTATGCCATGTTGCCTAATTACCGAAATTACTGGAAAGAAGCCGGATATGTCGAAGAGATGGAAGGTATTGAAAAGGCAGTAGCTGAGAGTGACTTCGAGAAGGTGCCTCATTTCCTGACGGACAAGTGGCTGGCAGATACGACCTTGTTCGGTTCTGCGACAGAAGTGCGAGACGGTGTAGAAGCCTGGTTCGATGCAGGTGTGAAAACACCGATACTGGTTCCTTCTTCCGCCAGCGGTGGGCAAATGAAAGCCTTTGAAGAAATGCTGGCAATATTTTAAATAGTCACAGGCGCCTGTCTGTGAGCCTGGGTGCTCTGTTTTCGAGTATCCAGGCTAGGTTTGCAGCATATTCCGCGCGCCCTTTATGAACTTATCGGCAGCATCGCCTTCCAGCTTCTTCTCGGGAGGCGGTTCCGGTACCTGGATACCCTGCCGACAGCCGGGGCGTTGTTTCAGCTTTTCCAGCCATCGATCAAGGTTGGGTAATCCTTCACGAGAAACCCCTGACCATCGATACGTGCGTACCCAGCACCAGTTTGCAATATCAGCGATTGAGAAATCACCTGCCAGCCACTCATTTCCTTCCAGCGCTTTATCCAGGACTTCGAAAAGTCTCCTGCATTCATTCTGATATCTGTCGATAGCCGGTTGAATCTTCTCAGGAAAATACCGATAAAATACATTTGCCTGACCCATCATGGGGCCGATACCTCCCATTTGGAACATCAGCCACTGAATCACTTCACTGCGCCCTTTCTGATCGGTTGGCAATAGTCTGCCTGCTCTCTCAGCAAGGTAGATCATGATTGCACCGGACTCGAATACCACGAAATCATCGTTTCCGGTATCTTTGACGACCGGGATTCTGCCATTTGGATTCATCTCAAGGAAGTCGGGCTTCTTCTGATCGTTTGCACCGAGATTTATCGGAAAGACCTCATAGGGTATCTCCAACTCTTCAAGGGTCACCGATGCTTTGTGTCCGTTTGGAGTGCCTGACGTATAGAGTTCTATCATCCTGACTTCCTTTTTTCTCGAATTCGCTCGTATGGAGGCGCTGAGGGTTGTCTCTGAAGAGGTTGTTCAGAATATCAATGAAGGGTCCGAAAACCAATCTAAAAAATAGAGTAGTATTGAGTGCAGGGCTTTCAATAACAATGAATGGGTTGCTGTTCAGAAATGTGGTTAACAGATTGGAGATTGGAAATGGCTAGAAAACTATGCGGCATGATCCTTTGCGTCACCTTATTGAGTGGTTGTATGAATGTTGTCGACAATGCGCTAACCAATACAAATCGAAGTGAAGAAGATGTGAAGCTGGATGAGCAGCGCAAACCGGGAGAGGTGCTCAGGTTTTTTGGTATTAAGCCCGGGATGCACGTCTTCGATATTTTCGCCGGAGGTGGTTATTACTCCGAACTGATGAGCTATGTCGTGGGTCCTGAGGGATCAGTTGTTCTGTACAACAATAACCCCTGGAATGCTTTTGTCATGAAGGCTGTTGATAAAAGACTCGCTGGTAATCGATTGCCCAATGTTGAGAGGAAGGTTACTCCCCCTGAGCTCCTGGGTGGCCTTGATTCACAATATGATGCTGCAATATTTATCCTGGGAATGCACGATGTTTATTATGAGGATGAGCAAGGTGGATGGGTGGCGATTGACAAGGATATATTCCTTGCGAGTATTTATCGCCTGATCAAATCGGGTGGGGTGCTGGGTGTCATTGATCATAATGGTGCCAAAGGGAGTGATATTGCGGCGACTGCAAAGGAACTGCACAGGATTGACCCTGACATTATTATTCGTGATCTGGAGGCTGTCGGATTCACGCTTGAGGCCACTTCGGACATTTTGAGAAACGAATCAGATAACCTGTCGACTTCTGTATTTCTGCCAGAGAATCGTTGGAAGACTGACAGAAGTGTGCTTCGGTTCAGAAAATAGAAAGCTGCGGGAATTTTATTGGCCGTTAGTCGGGAGCAAGAGCCGCTGAAGGCTCTTTACAAAAGAGCAAGAGCGGCTGAGGGCTCTTTACAATAGATCAAGAGCCGCTGAAGGCTCTTTACCAAAGAGCAAGAGCCGCTGAAGGCTCTTTACCAAAGAGCAAGAACCGCTGAGGGCTCATTGAGCATTTTTGGTCAGAAACTGTCGGGTGAGTTCGATAAACTTGTCGAACTGATCGTGATGAAGCCAGTGCCCTGCGTCATCAATGTCCACCAGTTCGCCAAATCGAAAGTGCTTCATGGTGTCGTTCTGCCCCGTTCGATGATCGTAGCCCTGCTTTGCGTTGATAAGAAGTGTAGGGCAGGCTATTTTTTCCCAGAGCTGAGTCATATCCTCGTAACTTTGACCATAAGGTCCACGGGAATGGGTATAGTTGTCGAACTTCCAGGTATAGGTGCCGTCCTCATTCCGGTTGCTTCCATGAATGGACAGATGGCGAGCTTTATCTTCACTTAAATGCGGATTCGATTTCTGCATTCGCTTAAATGCGTCGGTCTGGGTCTCATAACGTTTGGGTACGCGACCGGCGAGGGCTCGCGTATTGGCTATCCATTCCCGCAATATAACCTGCGGATGAAGATCCTGATGGTACCAGCCTGGTATTCCTCCGATTCCCTCTACAGAAATCAGGCTTGAGATTTTCTCCGGATAGATACCGGCTAACAGGCAAGCTATGGTACCACCCATACTATGGGAGATAATATTGACCGGGTTGAGATTTTCCTGATGGATTAGCTGTGCGAGATCGTAGACATAATCAAGGTGGGTATAGCTTGCGCCTTTTACCCATTCCGAGTCGCCATGACCTCGTAAATCAGGGACGATCACATGATAGTCAGCGCAGAGTTCGTTGCTGACCCAGTCCCAGCTATGGCAATGATCCTGTACGCCGTGAACAAGTAAAACATCTGGTGCTGACTCATTGCCCCAATCCAGATAGTGCAGTCGCAGACGCTGGGAGAAGTAACTATGAGAGGTGGGCCTGGCCCGGTTAAAATCATTCATCTCGGTCAAGGCTTCAGAAAGCGATTGTTCTCGTCATTATCTGATCGTAATAATCACTGTCCAATTTCGCATAACGATCCGAACCCGGTTTCAAAACCAGCAGGTCATCTTCCACTCTTGTGAGATGGAACGCACTCTCGCGTAGTTCATTCTTCTGTAATTTGTGCGTTGTGGTCGTTGGAAGTTCTTTCAATATCCTGATGAAAATCGGCCTTGCATACGAAGGTAAGCTTGCGCGGATGTGATCCGTCAGAGCCTGTAGATCAAGTTTAGCGAGATTACCGCCTTCCTTGAGCACGATTGCAGCCATTCCTGCACGACCATCCGTGCCAGGTATCTCCACGCCATATACATTGGTGAAAATGATCTCTTCAAAATCATTAATCAACTCACCGACCTCGTTGGTAGAAACGTTTTCACTCTTCCAGCGAAACGTATCACCGATCCTGTCAACAAATTGGTAGTGGGGCCTGCCGAAGGAGAAACCCACATCAACGGTCTTCATCAGATCACCGCTATTAAAATACATATCACCTTCTTCGAAAGCGTTTTCGATAATCTTGTTCTTTGTAGCTTCATCGCTGGTATAACCTTCGAATTTGGATGTTTCGGTGATCTGAATCAGCAGAAGGCCTGATTTCCCGTCAGCAACCTCTATGCAGTGACCTTCGGAATCTTCGATAAGTTCATCCTTTGCCACGTCATATTGGGCTAGTTTAACGGGTGCAATGCCGAGTCCAACGGTGCAGTCCTTATTAAATACATTGGCAAAACCACCGTTACCTTCGCTGGCTCCATAAAACTCGCCAATACGTTCAATGTCGAACCGTTCTTTAAACTGCATCCATATATCTGGTCTTAAACCGTTGCCAACGATCGACCTGATGGGGTTCTGCGTATCGCTCTTTTGAACGGGTTGACTCATCAGGTAACGAATAAACTCACCAATGTAAACGAAACAGGTGCAGTTATGTTTCCTTACATCATCCCAAAAAGAACTGATTGACAACCGTCTCTTGATAACAGTGGAGGCACCAGCATGAATAGCGGCTACGAGGCCGATCATCAATCCGGTGCCGTGATACAAGGGCAGACAGTTGTACATCCTGTCTGTTGATTTGATTCTGAGGAGCAGGTCTGCAGACATCAGACCTGTCGGCAGCATTCTTTTGTTGGAAACCACTGCGGCTTTGGGTAATCCAGTGGTTCCTGAAGTGAATATATAAAAAGCCACATCTCCCATCGTCAGAGAATCAACCACGGCAGGGTTGGCTGCATCGAGTGATTGGTCTGAGACATCGAGATTTATAGCCCAGTTTGGTGGCAGGTTTGAGCTTCCGTCCTGAACAAAAAAGTAATCCTCTCCGTGCTTGAGATGAAGCTGATCGGTAACCTCTTTCAATGATTCAGTCAGCTCTTCTCCAAAAATGCATTTCTTGGATTCGACAAGGTTGATACAGTGGATCAGTTGCTGCTTGCCGAGGTTGGTATTAATCAAACCCGCAGTAGCCCCTACCTTGTTGATACCGAGCGTGCAGACAACGAATTCAATTCTGTTTTGCATAAACAGGCTGACGCAGTCGCCTCTGCCGACATCACTGGCTTCGAGTTTGGCAGCAACGCGATTAGCTCGGATATTGAGCTCGTTCCAGGTCACGACCTCGTCTTCGCAAATCAGCGCGATTCCCTGTGGCTTATTCAGCGCATTTTGTTGTACGACAAGCGGTAGAGATCCTATCGTATCTGCTCCTGGTGGCTTGATTGTCGCCGCGGTATAGAGGACTTTTAAGTCATCCAGAAAACTCATTACACCCATTGGGTTTTACCTTATCTCACTTTTACTCTCTCACATGGAAATGATAACTGTTGCTTGCACTGATGCACAGGGGGCAGACCTTTTCATGAATGATTTTTGTGTTGAAGCAGCCGGGCATCATTTATGGGATATTTCCACGCTGATGGCTGAAACGAACTTGAAATCAGGTTTTAATAACAAATTGGAAAATGAGACGGGATTCAAATGGAAGATCTTGCGAAAGTTGTAAATGAGAATGGCGTTGGAGAACTCATTCTAAACCGCCCCAAACAGCGTAATTCATTGATTGGCCCGCTGATCTGGGAACTGCAGTCCGGTCTTGAATCGCTGGAAGAAGATCCGGATTGCAAAGCGATAATCATTCGGGGAGCCGAGGGTTATTTTTGTGCCGGATTGGATCTGAAAGCCATGTCGGCAGATCCTGCGCCGAAATGGAGAAGCCAGTTTGGTGACGATTGGGCCAGGTTTCATAAAACAATTTATTGTTCCAACAAACCAATCATAGGTGCGCTGGAGGGGTTCGCTATCGCTGGCGGCTCGGCTCTCGCATTGGCCTGTGACTTTCTCATTGTTGGCGAAGGTGCATTTCTACATGTTGCAGAAATAGAAAGAGGCATGATGGCGCCGATCAATATTCTTTGGTTGCACCTGCGTCATTCTTATCACAAATCCCTGAAAATGGCGCTTCTGGGAGAGAGGCATTATGGAGAATCACTTGTGAATCTCGGTATTGCAGATCAATGTGTTCCTGATTCGGAAGTTGTAGCCGCTGCGAGATCAGTTGCCGAACGATTTAGCGGGTTTGACGCATCAGCCATTCGGAGACTCAAGGCGGCAATAAAATCTGTCGACGCACCTGAAAACTTTGACGAATTGTTAGATACAATCAAGCAATCTGCTGAATAATAGATGTTAACAACCCTAAGCAGGTGAATGAACGATATTTCCTGGTGAACAGTTTCACCAACACGGCGAAAACATAAATTACATTTATATATTGCAATAACGACCGCAAATCGCCTATTTAATAGGTGATTTTGAAATATGAGCGGGGTCAGATGTCGAGAAATTGACGCTACCTGGGCTGTTTCCACTGTTTTTACAGGGGAATCGTGCGATTCAAGACCTGACTTATGCACATTTGTCTATTTGGAGGGTGATTTTGGGCTATATCCGACATGCATATTACGTTCCATAAATAGTATTTTGTAAGTAATTGATACTATTAGATTAATTTTAGGTTGTACGCTAATTAACCAATTCCTTGATGCAGTTCTGCACCTGGGTATCGAATCCTCATTTATAAGTTATCACCAAAGTTATCCACAGTTTCTGTGGAAAAGTCTCTGGTTTTTTAGGGGGGGACTAATCCCGCGAGGCTGCCGGGCCACCCATGGGAGACTGATAGTTCCAGATACCAGTCTTGAATGAACCGACCAGGAAAATAATAAGCGAAGCGAACATACCGGGAATCAGGGCGTTCAGAGGTCCCCAGATGCCGATGATGTACCCGAGGATAAGCGACCCAACAGGCGTTGAAGTCATCATGGCGAGTGTGAATATGGACATAATCCTTGCTCTGAACTGTGCTGAGGCAAATTCCTGGATCATCAGTCTCGAAGTGGTTGTGGTGATACCCATGTTGAATCCCCAGAGCAAGGCTGCAAGCCAAAGGAATATCTCGATCGGTTGTATCCAGATCAGCAGCAGGATGGCGATACGAGATATCTGCATGACAAGGTAAAGCCTGCCCGGAAACCTTAAAGGCATAAACTTGAGAAGACCAAAATTAGCCAGTAGCGAGCCAAACGTAAATATGATCAACATATTGGCCAGAAATGTTGCGTCTCCTTCATAAACCCGGTTGATGATAAAGGGAATTGCGACAATCCAGGCCCCTGCGTTAAACAGGCTTGAAAGGAAATTCAGGGCAACAAGATCCCGGCAAAGTTTGAAATGCCATACATGTTGCAGCCCTTCCAGAATAGTCTCCATGGCGGATTGCTTGGATTCCGGCACTGATGGTTTGGCGGATTCCAGTTGGTGCGTCATGAGTCC
>CAZJRI010000078.1:0-24011 GCA_964548025.1 uncultured Pseudomonadales bacterium | reverse complement strand
GCACCATCCAGGAACAGGCTTGGTGGCAGTCCGCTTACGCCGTAACTCAGGAAATCATTGTCCGGGTCTTCAAAGGTACCGTCCAGGTGAATAAAGACCGGGATATCTTCCTCGAAGGTTGAATCAAATATGGGGAATGACAGAAATGGATCCCTGTTTCCTGCTGATGCGCCTGAAGGAACAATATCCAGAAAGAAATCATCGAATGCACTACCACCCCGACCATCGAACGCGGTCACTTCAACCACATAAGATCCGACGTCTGCAGCAGTGGGTATGCCGACAATCTCATTGCTGATCGTGTCCAGGAAGAGGCTGGGCGGCAGACCACTGACGGTATAGGTCAGAAAATCAAAGTCCGGATCCTCGAAAGTCCCTTCCAGGAAAATTGAGACCGGGAACTCTTCTTCGAAAGTCACATCAAACAGCGGGAAGTTCAGGAATGGTGAGCTATTGCCGGTATTGGCACCTTCCGGAACGATGTCGAGGAAAAACTCGTCAAATGCGTTGCCGCCACGACCATCGAATGCGGTGACCTGGATAACATAGGAACCAAGGTCTTCTTTAACTGGTTTGCCTACTATCTCTTTGCTGATCGTTTCCAGTAAGAGGCTGGGTGGCAGACCACTAACCGCATAGGACAGAAAATCATTGTCCGGGTCCTCGAAGGTACCTTCGAGATGAATAAATACCTCTGAATTTTCTTCGAAGGTTGAATCGAATAACGGAAATGACAGGAAAGGTGGACTATTACCTGCTTTTGCGCCGGGTGGTACGACATCCAGAAAGAAGTCATCAAATGCGCTGCCACCTCTACCATCGAATGCGTTTACTGCGATCAGGTACGAACCCACGTCCAACTCTGTCGGTGTACCGATGATTGTATTTGTAACGAAATCGACGAACAGACTGGGTGGAAGACCACTCACCTCATAGGTCAGAAAATCAAAATCAGGATCTTCGAAGGTTCCCTCAAGGTGTATGAATACTTCCTGGTCCTGTTCAACGAACTGATCAAATAAAGGGAATGAAAGGAAGGGATCGCTGTTTCCCTGGCCAGACCCGGCTGGTACGACATCCAGGAAAAACTGGTCGAATGCATTGCCACCCCTGCCGTCAAATGCAGTTACCTCAACCAGGTAGGACCCGATATCTGCTTCTGTGATCGTACCTACAACTGAGTTACTGAGACTATCATGGAATAGACTGGTGGGTAATCCGCTAACCGCGTAGGTGAGGGGGTCATCATCAGGGTCAGTGAATATTCCATCCAGTGATTCATTCAGAATATCACCTTCCTCAAGAGTAATATCGAAAAGTGGCGCGGATAGAAATGGCAAACCATTGCCATTGGTTGAGCCCTTTGCGACAACGTCGAGGAAGAATTCATCAAATGCAGTACCCCCTCTTCCGTCAAAGGCAGTGACACCGATGACATATGACCCGAGGTCGAGTTCTGTGGGAGTACCAATAATAGTGTTGGTCAGAGGATCGACGAAGAGACTGGTCGGCAGTCCACTCACCTCATAACTCAGAAAATCAAAGTCCGGATCTTCGAATGTACCGTCGAGGAAAATGAACACTTCCTGATCCTGCTCGACGAACTGATCGAATAATGGGAAGTTAAGGAAGGGATCGCTATTGCCTTCCTTTGACCCGGCTGGAACGACATCCAGGAAAAATTCATCAAATGCCGCACCGCCACGACCGTCAAATGCGGTCACGCCAATCAGGTAAGAACCTACATCGAGGTCAGTGGGTACTCCCATAATGATATTTGATACCGGATCAAGAAAGAGGCTGGTCGGCAGGCCACTGACTTCATAACTCAGGAAATCAAAATCCGGATCCTGAAAGGTTCCTTCCAGGAAGATAAAGACATCCTGACCTTCCTCGGCGAATTCATCAAACAGTGGAAAAGTCAGGAAAGGATCGCTATTACCTTCTTTTGAACCAGGGGGTACGACATCCAGGAAAAACTCATCGAAGGAACTACCACCGCGGCCGTCGAAAGCGGTTACGCCAATCAGGTAGGAGCCCACATCCAGCTCAGTGGGCGTACCAACGATGGTATTGGTTAGAGAATCCAGGAAAAGAGAGGTTGGCAGTCCACTGACCTCATAGTTGAGGAAGTCAAAATCCGGGTCTTCGAATGTGCCTTCAAGGAAGATGAAAACATCCTGATCCTGCTCCACGAACTGATCAAATAACGGGAATGAAAGAAAAGGATCGCTGTTACCCTCTTTTGATCCTTTCGGCACAACATCGAGAAAGAACTGATCAGACAGGCTGCCGCCACGGCCATCGAATGCCGTGACCTCAACCAGGTAAGAACCAACATCCAGATCTGTGGGCGTACCGATAATACTGTTAGTTGTTGCATCGAAAAAGATACTGGTAGGCAAGCCGCTAACTGCAAAGTCGAGGGGATCGCCATCCGGATCGAAGAAGATCTCTTCTAACGGGAAAAATACGCTGATACCTTCCTCGATTGTCTCGTCAAATAAGGGAAATCTAAGGGACGGGTCAGCGTTGTCTCCCGTTGCCAATTGGCCAATTTCAATCAGGAATTCATCAGAGACCAATCCGCCTTTTCCGTCAGATGCATTGACTGAAATTGTGTGCACGCCAATGTCCGCATCTGATGGTATGCCTGAAATGGTATTGGTATCCGGTTCGTAAAACAGACCGGCTGGCAGTCCGGTAACGGTAAAGTCCAGGACGTCACCATCAAGATCTTTGAAAGTCTCCGGAGGAATTGCAAAGTCGAACGGTATGTCTATCTCCGCAAACTGATCAAAGATGGGTAGTGCCAGTACCGGTTCCTGGTTTGAGCCGTCTGCCAGAGATTCGATAACATCAAGCACAAATTCGTCGAATGAACTCGCGCCCCCTGGGTCGAAAGCGTTGAGTCTGATGGTATGCAAACCGAGTCCGCTCTCAAGAGGAGTACCAGTGATGGTGTTAATACTGGAATCAAAGAAGAGGCCTGCAGGTAGTCCTGAAACAGCAAAGGCTATCGGGTCACCGTTAATATCGATGAAAGTAGCACCAGGAATCTGGAAATCAAATTGCTCACCCAGTGTTGCTGTCTGATTGAATATCGGTGCTGACAGTACCGGCGGTATATTGCCTTCACTTGCCTGGCTGCTGCTCAGCACATTGAGACTGAATTCGGTACTCGTAGATGCGCCAAAGGGGTCACGGGCCTGGACGGTGATTGAGTGTATGCCGATCGCAGCGGCTGTGGGCGTACCAAGGACTGATTCAGTCGCCGCATCGAAAAAGAGCCCAGGCGGAAGACCGGTTGCGCTGAAATTCAGGAAATTGCCATCAGGGTCAGAGAATGCTGATGAAGGCAGGGAAAGACCATAGGGGAATCCCTCGACTGCGATCTGGTCGCTTATTGGTACGGCAACTTCCGGCGCATTGTTTCCGATTAGCAGCTCTCGTGGTGCATCTGCTGTAGTCTGCGTATTTGTCAGGGATTGGCCATCTGCAAAGGAATCAACACCCGTTGGATCTTCTGTACTGGTGTCTGACGGACCATCATTGAATAGCGAATCTGGATTGGAGAATGTATTGGGATCGTTGACCCCTGTGTTTGTATCTCCTTGTGTAGTTGTTCCGGAGTCTGAACCAGAATCGGTTCCTGTTTGACCGTCTGTTCCGGCGGGACTATCTGAACCGGATTGTGTATCCGGGGCGCCATCTCCTGTTGGATCGCCCGTTCCGTCATCCTGTCCTGATGGGCTGTCACCTGAATTGTTCGCTGTAGAGTCTCCGTCTGCTGAAGACTGTCCATCGCCTGAAGGCTGTCCGTCGCCTGACGGTTCTCCATCCGCTGAAGGTTCTCCATCCGCTGAAGGCTCTCCACCCGCTGAAGGCTCTCCATCTCCTGACGGTTCTCCATCCGCTGAAGGCTCTCCATTCGCTGAAGGCTCTCCATCCGCTGAAGGCTCTCCATCGCCAGATTGGGGATCACTGCCGTCGCCGGTTACATCATCGGGGTTGTCGTCTGCTCCATCTCCCGTACCATCATCTGTTCCGTCTTCTGCACCATCATCTGTATCATCATCAGCTCCATCCTGATCCGAATCATCAGCATCATCTGATGCATCGTCAGTGGTGCCATCGTTTCCGTCGTCGCCTGAATCGTCGGTATCATCCGTGCTATCAGTTTGCCCACTCTCTGAACCATCCGGTGTTTGGGTATCATTTTCAGGATCATCGTTTTCATTGTCCGGTTCGTTACCGTTGTTTTCATCAGGAGCAGGCGGAGGCGGCAGATTTTGCTGCAGTTGCTGTAACTGTTGAACGGAGGGTTGTGCAGCAAAAGTCGGGTTACCATCCAGCAGAATGACAGATGTATTTCCCGGCATGCTCAAAACAACGGATGTTGTTTCGTTGATATCGAAAATTTCGAGTATGCCATCCTGGTGTACGACGGTTGTCTGACCACTCTGGTCCACATTGCCTTCGAGCTGACTCCCGCGAATACCGATAACCGCACTGGGGGTTCGGATTTTTGAGTGAGAGCCTGTATTACCGAGTTTGCCTATGAGGCCGCTCTTGTATTGAAACCCGCCAACGAAGACCTTGGCCTCAAAGCTGCCTATCTTTGCCGCTTCGTTAAATTGAAAATCAGTAAGCGCTGCCCGACCGTTTTTACCCAGGTTGAATCGGGTATCGTCTGTCATTCGCGCCCTGATGAATGATCGGTCGCCCGTTGAGATGACATCGCCTTTGTAAAGTGGATCACCTCGATTGAGTTCGACAACTTCCCCGTTTCTTTCGGCAGTGACGTCTCCTCTTGCGAAAGCCACGGTCCCTATTTGTTCGGCCTGCCCGGGATCTTCAGCAGGCCCTGCGTAACGGACGTCCAGTATGCTGTTGTAGAGCAGTGCCTCAACCATTTCAGGAGACAAACCTGCGCCATTGGCCAGCATCAGATTGGGAGGAGGATTAAAGGAAAAATAGTCAGATACAACGAATACCTGACCGGCCGGATTAGTTATAACGAGGTCAAATCCAACCTGTTCCATCTGACCATAAAGGATAAATGATGCATCGGGTACCATAACGGATGGATGGGAAGACTGAGCAGGTGATTCTGTATTTGTTTCAGGCGTTGCCTCACCAGAAATCGAGGGAACCAAATCTGATTCACTGTTATCGATTAGTGGACTTCGTCCTTGCATAGCAACCCCGCCTGATCCTGGTGGTACTTTTTATTTCGAAAACCCGGCCACCGTCGAGTATCTCATCCTTTGTATAAATATTAGTACAGCGACCGACGTAGTGTTGAAAGTCGCGGATAAAGTAAAGGGTTTGTCAATTTAGTGTATACGTAACATTTTTTCTAGCACTGTTTCATAAAGCATTGTTTTATAACGATTTAAGAATGCGATATAGAGAGGTTTCGACGCCTGGTCAGCGAATTGCCCGGTTCGGCAGATTCACGTCATGAATTTGCTCCGCGTAGCACTAATAAAAGAAATCGGGCAACGGTGAGCAGGACTGCAGATTTCTACCTTCAAGTAACAGAATCATAGTCACAGTTTTGGTGGTCTGGGTAGGAAGTTACCCTGGGTATCGTCTGTCGCTCTCAACTGGTAAAGTTTGGCAGGTCTGTATCTTTTTCCGGTCTGAACCTGACATTCCTAATCTGACATTGAAGGCCACTTGAAAGTCCTGTTGACTTCAGACAGCAGCAAAATGCGATCGTGAGAAGTATCGAGTCCCTGATAGTATGATTAAGTCAGTCAATCCAAAAATAGTCAGATATTTATGAAGATCCGAATTCTTCTCGTATCTTGCCTGCTCCTCGGTGCCTGCGAACTCGGCATTGATCAAAGCAGTCTGGTCAAGCCAAATTATGATCTGCTTGAGAAGTGTGAAAGACCAGAAACGGCTGAAATTACAGGCATTGTTCAGGAAAGTCTGTGCGGCAGGATTAGCGTTTGGGAGAACAGGCAGAGCAAACAAGGTCGCAAGATAGATCTCAATGTCATGCTGATACCCGCAAGTACGGCGGTGGTTAAGCCTGATCCTATTTTTTTCCTTGCCGGTGGACCGGGTCAGGCTGCCGTCTCGGTTGGACCTTATGTTTTTTCAAGGCTCAACAAACTCCGTCGGGAGAGAGATATCGTTCTGGTTGACCAGAGAGGGACAGGTGAGTCGAATTCGCTCGCCTGTGAACCCGAGTTAGAAAGCGAATTGCTGGATGTCACCCTGGATGAAGCGGCAGCAATTCAGCTTGCGAATCTGAAGACATGCCTGGCCGAATACGATGCCCAACCCGAGTTTTATACAACCCCGATCGCAATGGATGATCTGAACGAGGTAAGAGAAGCCCTCGGATATAAAAAGATAAACATCATGGGTGGATCCTATGGTACCCGGGCAGCGCTTGTTTATCTTCGTCGCCATGAGGATTCCGTTAGAAGCGTCGTGCTTGATGGTGTCGTGCCGCTTACTATGGCCGTACCTGCAAATATCGCCACGGATGCCCAGTCATCCTTCCAAACCTTGTTGTCTGATTGCGGTGAACAGGAAATATGCCGTAAGGCCTTTCCGGATCTTGAAGCGCACTATCGGACGCTCGTGCTCAATCTGGAAAAATCGCCAACCACAGTCACAGTCAATCATCCGAGAACCGGTGAAAGCATAACCGGACCGGTAGATCCCAGAATGATCAATCGCCTGGTGCGAGCGGTCATGTATGATCGTACGCTCTCATCGCTGTTACCCCTGGCGATTGAAGAAGCCTATGAGGGGAATTATCAGACACTGGTAACCCTGGGGTACGCGTTTACCGGTGATGGTTCGGTTATGAGTGCGGGTATGATGGCGTCCGTTCTTTGTTCGGAGGATATGCAGCGTGTATCTCAACCAGAAGATAGTGCTGATTTTGACAACGCCATATTTAAAGGTCTTGCCCCGATCTGTGAATTTTGGCCTCTGGGTGATATACCGCTAGACTACTTTGATCCGGTTACATCAGATGTCCCGGTATTATTACTATCCGGGAAATTTGATCCGGTAACGCCGCCTAAATATGCCTTTGAGGCCATGCAAACGCTGTCCCGTTCTGAACATATTATCGTACCGGGTGTTGGACACGGGACGATGCTGCAAGGTTGTATTCCTGAGTTGATGAGTGATTTTCTCAATGATTCTGATCCCCACGGGATTAGCAGTGGCTGTGTGTCTGATCTTGAACGACCACCCTTCTTTACAAGTTTTGCAGGTCCTGTAACGCAGACTAATGAGGATGTTGTGGATGATTGAAGTTGCCTCCCTGAAGAAGTCATTCGGCGAAGTGGATGCGCTCAAGGATGTATCGTTCAGAGCCGGGAATGGGCAGATTACAGGTTTGTTGGGTCCTAACGGTGCAGGCAAATCCACAACATTGAGAGTCCTATACGGATTGTTGAAGCCCGATGCCGGGAAAGCGACAGTAGATGGCATCGACATAGTCAGGCAACCGAGAGACGCGCAACAAAAGATAGGCGTACTGCCTGACAGTCAGGGTTTATACGATCGGCTGACTGCTCGAGAACATATCCACTACTTTGGTCGATTGCACAACATGGCTGAGGATGATCTTGAGGCGAAAACTGAAGAACTGGTAAAACTTCTGGATATGCACAAGATTGCTAACAGAAGGGTTGAGGGTTTTTCACAGGGTGAGCGTACAAAAGTCTGCCTGGCGAGATCACTTATTCACAGCCCACCCAATGTGCTTCTTGATGAACCCACCAATGGATTGGATGTGATGACTGCCAGAAATGTCAGGGAATTGATTCAGGAATTGAAACTCAACGACGTAATGGTATTGTTTTCCAGTCATGTGATGCACGAAGTGTCACGACTTTGCGATCAGATTGTCATTATTTCTGAAGGTGTGGTTATCACCAGTGGAACGGGGGATGAAATCAGGTCAGAAGCGGCGGAAGACAACCTGGAGGAAGCGTTTATCAAGCTGGTTGAGAGGATTGAAGTCTGATGTCTGCGATTGGGACTGTATTCGGGAAGGAATTGAAAGACGGTCGCCGGGACAAACGTTCACTCATGTCCGCTTTCTTATTCCCGGTGCTGGCGCCTGTGCTGGTCTATGCCATGATGACGGCGATTATTAACCTTAGAACACAGGCACAGCAGACTGTCATCCCGGTGGTGGGAATGGAGAACGCACCAGCATTCATTCAGTGGCTGAGGGAGCAGGACGTCAAGGTTGAAGATTTTGAAGGTGATCCGAAACAGGCGGTTAAGGAGAAGAAGAGAGAACTGGTCGTTATCATCCCTGACAATTATCAAAAAAGGTTTAGTGAGTCAAAAACCGCTGCAATAGAGATTGTGAACGATGGTTCCAGAAACGATGCCAGGGCAACGGTGAGCAGATTTCAGAGACTTGTTCGCCGATACAACAATACAATTGCATCACTGCGACTGGTTGCTCGCGGTATATCCCCAGAGGTGATGCGGGTAGTCACTGCTGAGGACATAGATGTTGCCTCTAAACAACAGCGAGCAGTCGCGGCGCTGAACTTCATTCCCATGTACATTATTCTTGCGGCTTTTGTTTCCGGCATGGGGATCGCAATAGACAGCACTGCTGGTGAAAGGGAGCGGAAAACGCTGGAACCCCTGCTGATTAATCCGGTTGAGCGTCATGAGATCGTGATTGGAAAGTGGCTGGCCTCAAGTGTATTTGCCTCACTTGGAATGGTCATGACATTGATATTCTGTATTCTTGCGATGACCCAGGTACCGCTTGAAGAAATCGGGTTGAATTTTTATATCACGAGCAACCAGATTATCCTGCTCATTATCGCGACGCTACCGCTGGCTTTTCTAGCGACAAGCATGCAGCTTCTGCTGGGGATATTTGCCAAATCCTTCAAGGATGCCCAGAGCTATGTCGGGCTCCTCATGATTATTCCCATGATTCCATCCTTCTATATGATGCTAAATCCCATAGCCACGAGGGAGTGGATGTTTGCGGTTCCGATGTTGGGTCAGCACATATTGGTTGTTGAAGTGCTTGGCGCAAAGACGGTGCCAACGATGGCCTATTTCTATTCGAGCCTGTCGGGGATGGTTCTGGGTTTGGCGCTGGTGCTGGTTACTGCGAGACTGTTTCAGAGAGAATCAATTATCTAGCTGAAACGGCATTTGCCAGAAAAAGACTCGCGATTGCACTGAACCTAACCACCAAATCCCGTAACTAACTGATTTGATTCCACCAGGCCAGCGACCCTGTTCTGCAGGACCTTCTTCCATTCCGGGTGAGTGAGAATCCAGAATTCCTCATTTATGATTGCGTTCATGACCCTGTCGGCAACATCGTCCGGATTCATGCCTTTAGCCAGCATTGGGGCTGTATTGTCTCTAAATTGTTGCTCGGATTTGCTGATGGGCACGCTGTCTTCGTCAGGTCTGTTCCGAAAACTCTCTGCTATTCGCGTGTTTACCATCCCCGGACAAAGGACGCTACAACTGATGGCGCTCTTCTCGGCATCGAGTTGTAGTCTCAGCGTTTCTGACATGGCTACAACCCCGAATTTTGCAACGTTATAGGGGCCAATATTGTTCTGTGAAACAAGTCCGGCGACGGAGGCTGTGTTAACAATATGCCCTTCACCGCTCTGCTTGATCAGCGGCAGAAATATCTTGGTACCATAGATTACGCTCCAGAGATCGACACCAAGAACCCACTCCCAGTCCTCTATGGTGAGTTCTTCGACGGTTCCCGCATTAACGACACCCGCATTATTATGGACAATATGGACCGCACCGTATGTATCCATGGCGGCTTCAGCGAGCCTTTTGACCTGATCTAGCTGGCTGACATCTGTATTGATGCCAATGGCTGTCTGGCCCTTGCCAGTGATAGTCTCCACTGCACTATCCAGTGCCTGCTGCTCTATGTCGGCGAGTACGACCTTCATTCCATTTTCTGCAAATTTGCTGGCAGTTGCCAGACCTATACCGCTGGCAGCGCCAGTCACGACAGCAACCTTATTTTCGAAATTTTCCATCTGAGCGACTTATTATTCTGGGTGAATGGCCACCATAGCATAGGTCGCGTTGGACGCATGCATGGCACTTTACTTTCTTCCCCTGTTCCATGTTATATATCAGCAGGATCGAAGAACTATCGGGTGGTGTAAGTAACCGGCCCTGATGTAATTATTTTTAAAGGAACCAGCGGAGCATCATGACGGAGTGGCATTTTGCGACAGCTTATGAGCTGATCGCCGATACAATTGGGGACCAGCCAGCACTGATTTGCGACAACCAGATTAGAAGCTGGACTGAATATGATGACAGAGCTGCAAGAATTGCGGCCGTGTTGACAGCCCATGGATTGAGTCCTGGCAGTAAGGCAGGTATTTACCTTCACAACGGTAATGAATACCAGGAAGTCCATCATGGCATCCTGAAGCTCCGGGGCTGCCCTATCAATGTCAACTACCGGTATAAAGAAGAGGAACTGATCTATCTTCTGAATAATGCCGACGCAGAAGCAATCATTTTCCAGGGTAGTTATGCAGATCGAATTGATTCAATTCGAGACAAGCTTGAGGGCCTGCGCTGTTTAATTCAGGTGGCGGATGATTCAGGTGCGGCATTGATCGATGGTGCCCTCGAATATGAGCGTGTTATCGCGGAAGCGGATCCCATGCCTCGAATCAAACGCAAATTTGATGACATCTATATGCTCTACACGGGTGGTACGACAGGCATGCCTAAAGGTGTGATGTATGCCAATGGCGGTCACTGTCAAGGGCTAGTAGGGTTTGGTGAAAGTCTGGGAGTGCCGGTATCAGAGACACCAGATGATTTACCGAAAAACATCAGACAGTCCAGGGAAAATGGTACTTTACCGGTTGGCCTGGTTTGTTGTCCCCTCATGCATGGTACAGGTATGTGGATAGGATCCATGGTGGCTAATTTGTCCGGGGGTGCTGCGCTAACCGTCAAAAATCTTGGGCTTGACCCCCATCTACTCTGGTCTGAAACACAGCATCACGGTGCAAGCTATTTAACTATCGTTGGGGATGCGTTTGCTCGCCCCTTATTAAACGCGTTGGATGAGGCGCATGACAGAAATGATCCTTACGATATAAGTAGTGTTAAGACCATCATCTCCTCTGGAGTCATGTGGTCTCAAGAGGTAAAAGATGGCTTGCTTGCTCACAATGACATGACGCTCATCGACGCCATGGGATCGACCGAAGGGGGTATGGGTTCGTCTGTCTCAACCCGTGGTGACTCTGCGACAACTGCGAGATTTCAGGTAAATCCGCTTGCCAGGGTATTTACTGAAGATGACAGGGAGGTTCAGCCTGGTTCCGGTGAAATGGGTATGATCGCTACGCAAAGTGCGATGATGGGATACTATAAAGACCCGGAGAAAACGGCGAAAACTGTTCGTGAAATAGAAGGAGTCCGTTGGGTCTTCCCTGGAGATTTCGCGACTGTCGAGGCGGACGGTTCCCTGACTTTACTCGGCAGGGGTTCGATGTGTATCAATACCGCTGGTGAGAAAGTTTTCCCTGAGGAAGTAGAAGAGGTGCTGAAAAGTCACGATGATGTTGAAGACTGTCTGGTGGTCGGCGTGCCGGATGAGCGATTCGGAGAGAGAGTGGTCGGTTTGTTGTCGATTGACAAAGAGGAGAAAGATGAAGGGCTTCTGATAGATTATTGTCGGCAGCATCTCGCTGGTTATAAACTCCCCAAGAACATACTTTTTGTCGACAAGGTGCAGCGAGCGCCGAATGGAAAAGCAGATTATAAGTGGGCAAAGCAAACTGCGCTCGATACACTGGGTAGATAAACAAATCAGGAACCGGGAGTGAGAAATGGGAAACGCAGATAGTGGGCAAAACGATCCGGTCATTGGCAAAACGCTGCCATCTTTTAATTTTAGAGTCAGTGATCGGATGCTGGATGACTATTTCGCTGGATTGGAGATTGATCCGCCTCCAGGTGAATTAATCGTTCCGTCAATGCTGGCAGGTTCTGCAGATAATTTTCACGAGGCCAGCCGATTTCAGCAGGACAAAGGGCATCTCTGGATGAGACAGGAATGGGATCTTAATGAACCTATCAAAGCAGATGAGTCTTACGTTGCCAGCGCGGTGATCGAAGATATTTACAGGCGCCGGGACAGAACTGTTGTTAATACCGCCATGACACTTACCAACGAGGCAGATGAGGTTATCTTGAGTTCAAGACATCATCAGTCGTTTCTGCTTGATGAACCAGTGGATCAGGTTCAGTTCAGAGATCCGAAAAAGAAGGAAGGCGCTAGAAAATTCAATGTCCCGGAAGGCGAGGAACTTGAGCCCATTGATCGGGTAGTCACGCTTGAAATGTGCGGCCAGTTTTTTCACGGCAGTCGTAGCTATCATACGGACCTGAAAGCATCTCAGAAGCTTGGTTTCCAGGATGTGGTGGTAGGTGGATTCATGACCATGTCTTATATTGGGCATTTGCTCGAGAAGCACTTTGGCGATAACTGGTGGAATGGGGGTAAGCTGGATATCAGGTTCACCAATCCACTATGGCCGGATGAGCATATTACGGTGAAAGGTGTAGTGACGGGCACGTCCGCTGAAGATGACAACCGTGAGGAGGTATTCGCCTGGATTGAGAAGGACGATGGCACAATTGTATTGATTGCAAATGCAAGTGCACCGAAAGCTGATTAGAGGAACCGACAGTCTGTCAGGAGCGCGTGGTGTCAACCGGCCACGAAATTGACCCGGATCGTATCAAGTATTACCTCCAGGCCGCTGAAAACAATAAGGGGCCAATTCTTGAGCACCTGAAAGTGCTATTTGGAGATAAGGCAACCATTCTGGAGATTGGCAGTGGTTCCGGCCAGCATGCCATCTATTTCGCCTCATCTAAAATGGCAGCCGACAGACAGGGGTGATTATTTTGATGCACTTGTTTCGAACCTTATAGAATATGCACCGGACAATCTGCTTGAACCTGTTTATCTGGATGTTTCAGCAGAAATCTGGCCGGTATCTGAAGTCGATCACATTTTCTCAGCAAATGTCTTGCATATTGCATCGGTTGAGAATGTGCAGGCTTTTTTCAGGGGAGCAGGTTCAGTTATCAGGCACGATGGACTGCTCTGCCTGTATGGTCCCTTTAAATATGCTGGAGAGTTCACAACGGAAAGTAATAGGGAATTTGATCTCTGGTTAAAATCAAGAGATCAGCAATCCGGCATCAGGGATTTCGAATGGATATGCGAATTGGCGGATACGAATGGATTCAGCCCTGTTCATGATTTTCCGATGCCTGCAAATAACCAGTTGATCGTATTCAGGAAAACGGATCACCAAGGCGTGAAATCGGCCCAGACCCGAATGGCACTTACTTAAGGCATGTTAAATTGTTAGCGGCGAGTAGGACCAGTATATCCGTTTCAAGAGCATGAAGCCTGCGCCGAGCGCGCCGAGTGAGACAGGAACTGGCTCACGAGTAAGCGAGGTTGTCGCCGTTGCGACCGCAGGCGTGCTCTGGAAACGGATATACTGGTCCTGCTTGACGCGGATAAACCGCAAATAATCCTTAAGTAAGTGCCATTCGGCTCAGATCTAGTTATATTCTTTTCTGACGATATAGAGAGGCCTGGATTTGGTTTCGAGATAAATTCTTCCAATATACTCTCCCAGTACACCCAGGCCGATGAGCTGGACTCCGCCAAGGAAAAGCACCACGGTCAGTATTGATGCATAACCCGGTACATCTATTCCGAGTATGAGGGTTTTAATAATGATGAATGAACCGTAGAGAAAAGAGAGTAGCGAAATCACAACGCCAAGATAGGACCAGACTCTCAAAGGAACCGTGCTGAATCCGGTTATGCCTTCGATAGCCAGATTCCAGAGACGCCAGCTATTGAAACTGGTCTCGCCCGCGGTTCGTTCCTGACGGGTATACTCAAGCTCTGTGGTTTTGAAACCTACCCAGGCGAATAAACCCTTCATAAACCGTTGCTTCTCGGGAAGTTGCTTCAGTACTTCAACCACCTTTCGATCCATCAGGCGAAAGTCGCCCACATTCTCGGGTATGGGGGTATGGGCAATTTTGTTGTGCAGCTTGTAGAACCAGCTTGCAGTGGTCCTTTTTGACAAGGTGTCCGAGCTCCGGTCTGTTCGCTTTGCGAGTACCACGTCATAGCCTTGCTTCCATCTCTTGATCATGTCGTGGATCAGCTCCGGTGGATCCTGCAGATCAACATCGATGGGTATAACCGCGTCACCACTGGCAAAGTCAATGCCAGCCGACAGGGCAGCTTCTTTACCGAAGTTACGAGACAGATCAATAACCTTGATCGTGATACCCGGATAAATTTCTTTCAGTTCCAGAATTCGTGCGAGCGTATCGTCCGTACTGCCATCATTGACAAAAACAATCTCCGAATCGTCATCAATCGCAGAGAGTACTTTGCTAACCCCTGTGAGGAACTGTTGTACTACACTCTCTTCGTTAAATACCGGGCAAACCAGAGAAATCATAATCAGCTCGCAGTTGCTTTAATTTTGTCGTAGTGCGAATACCGTATCTTCAGACAGAAAGATAGTGAACGCACCATACTTTTGCTGACCTATTATAAACGTTTGGCATCGTAGCAGAGAAACACTATCATTCCTCGCGATAACCTGATTGGAAAATTTGATGAGAATTATAGACAACTATAGAGAATCTGTTTACGGGAGTTTGCTATTTTGAAAGAACCCCTGCTCTGGTTTCTTATTGTTGGTTGTTTGCTGTTCGCTGCTGATCAATTTCTATCAGATCAACCTGACAGGGTTGTTGCGGATAATAGTGTCAGGAGCCATCTGGACAGTTTGTGGCAGGCCCAGACGGGTAAAGCGGCGACAACCGAAGAATTGGATTCTCTGCTTGAAAACTGGGTGAGGGAAGAAGTTTTGTACAAGGAAGCATTGCGGCTGGGACTGGATCGTAATGACTCGATTGTTCGCCGAAGGCTAGTGCAGAAAATTGGATTTCTGATTGAGGAGGTCGAAGAAGAATCCAGTGAATGGGAAGGGCTCGAAAACTACTACCAGCAGAATATTGAAAACTACTCCATGCCCGTTCGTTACTCCTTTTCGCAGATATTCTTTAAGCAGCCCGGACGCGCTGAAGAATTTCAAAAAGCGCTTGCCGATGGTGCGAATTGGCGCGATCTGGGCGAGCCCACCATGTTGAACGACAGTTTTGTCTCAAGAGGGAAGCGAGAAATTATCTCGAGCTTCGGACCGGATTTCGCGAATGAGGTAGTTCAACTGGACGCGGGAAGCTGGGTTGGCCCGATCACCAGCAGCTTCGGCTACCATCTCGTTAGAATAGAACGAATTTTCAAGAAAGAGATCACGCCGCTTGCCTATATCGAGAAGAAAGTTCTGTCAGATTACCGGCAGAGTAAAATGGATGCGGCGATGGAGAGTTATTATCAGGAGCTTCGCGAGAAATACCAGGTTGTCTATGAATAGATGCTGGTTTCTGGTGGTTTACCTGGCGATTTTCAGCAGTGTTGTTTCAGGTCATGAGTCGAGGCCTTCATTGCTGAAACTCGAAGAAAAAGGCGCGGGTGACTGGCATGCTGTTTTCAAACAACCTCAGGTCAACGGTCGATTTCTCAATCTTAAAGTAGAAACTAATTGCACATCTGGAGAGATAACATCTGTTGTTGGCGTCTCCGCACTACAGGAGTCATTTCCGCTTAACTGTGATGAGGCTCCGCTGGGTCTGGTCAGGATAGTTGGCCTGGACCGGACATTAGTCGATACGATGGTTACGGTAAAAACTGCCACCGGGGAGACCAGCAACTATCTGATATCATCTGGTGAGAGTACTCTCAGCCTGAATGAGCCTGCACCATCGGTTCCGGCTTACCTGATTCTGGGTATTGAACATCTGTTGTTTGGTATCGATCATGTACTGTTTGTGCTTGTATTGCTCTATATCGTCAGTGGATGGGCAAATCTTGTCAAGGTCGTAACCAGCTTTACGGTGGCGCACTCGATCACTTTGGGTCTTTCCGCATTCGATATAATCACTTTGTCTCCGCCTCCTGTAGAAGCCCTGATTGCACTCAGTATTGTTATGCTTGCGCGGGAATCTCTTCGCTCTGCAGAGGTTGATACGACATCAAGTTATATCCTGGATAAGCCATGGATAGTGGCTTTTGCGTTCGGATTGCTGCACGGTCTTGGTTTCGCAAGCGCTCTCGCCGAGATTGGATTGCCAAAAGTGGGTGCCGTACTTGCGCTCTTTTTATTCAACGTGGGCATCGAACTTGGGCAGTTATTGATAGTCGCAGGAAGCCTGACGGCTATTTATATATTAAACAGATTTCGCTTGCTGGAGAGCGGTAGACTCTTGAAAAGAGTTCAATCACTACCCCTGTACGTTATAGGTTCAGTGGCAAGCTACTGGTTCATAGACAGAACACTGCAGATCTTTCTTATTTAGATTCACTTGAGGAAGGTAATAATTTCACTTAAGTGTATGGTGTATTCAGAATACAAATAGAGCTGTATCAGATATATTCTAGTTTTTAGAAGTAGCTTTCTCTCCACAATGCAAAAAGACTCTCCCGCAATTGTTCTGTTAGCTGGATTGTGCATGTCACTTATGTGTCTGTTCAGTAGCAATTATGCAAATTGTGCTGAAACCGACAAAGACACACGACGCTGGCTGGCTGGCGATCACCATATTCACAGCCAATACAGCGTTGGCTGGGATCTCACCCAGAATCCACCTGCGGCAAAACTAGGCGGAGAAGGTATCTATTCAATTCCCATGAATGCAGCCATGGCCAGACGATTCGGTTTGTCCTGGACCGTAGCAACCGATCACGGAGGTCCCAACCACAGCAAGATTCATCTTGAGATGGCTTATCCTGAGTTGTTGCGATCGCGAAGCAGAGTCCCTGAGGTGGTCCAGTTCTACGGCATGGAATTGAATACACCAGCGGGTGATCACAGTAGTTTGATATTGCCGCATACCCACGATGAGGCAAAGGTTCTATATAAGTTGGAGTCAGAATTCGATAAGCGTGAGGTCTATCCACCTGATCCATCCCGTGATACGGAAGAGAAGATGATTGAAGCGCTTCAAGCCATGAAGAAGCTCGAGGCAAAACCGCTCGTGATCGCCAATCATCCTTCCCGCTCGGCTATCGGTTATGGCATGTATGGGCAGTATGATCCTGCCGAACTTAGAAGGTGGAACGATACGGCACCGGATATCGCGGTGGGCATGGCTGGTGCACCGGGTCATCAGGCAGTTGCCCTCTCGAATCTGGTTTTGATTACCGATGATAGCCTGCGGGTCAGGGGTGGATACCGCTTATCTCCGACGATGGGTGGATTTGATCAGATGACGGCGCGACTTGGCGGATTCTGGGATTCGATGCTAGCAGAAGGCCGCCGTTGGTGGATAACGGCTAATTCGGATTCTCATAAGCACTATACGGAGCAGGGATTGGATTTCTGGCCCGGTGAATACTCCAAAACCTATGTATTTGCCGAGAAAAACCATGATTCAATTCTGGCTGGACTCCGGGCCGGGAGAATATTCGTAACAACCGGAGATCTCATCACCGAACTGTTCGTCGAGGTAACGGCAGGTGAACAATCTGCTGGCATTGGTGAAGGGATAACCGTTGATCAGGATGGCGAAGTTATAGTGACTATCAGGTTTGTTGATCCGGAAGAGGCCAATGGGTCTGGTGAAGACCCGAAAGTGAAAAGGGTGGATCTGATCTTTGGTGAGGTTAGCGGCAGAGCTGCCGATCGCTCCAAAAACAGCAATCGAAAAACCATGGTTGCAAAGCGGTTCAGTTCATCCGACTGGACCAGGCAGGGGAGATTTCTGACAATATCCCATACGCTTAACGTCGACACAGATGCCTATATCAGAGTCAGAGGCACCAATACAGATGAGCTGGAACCGGAGAAAGACCCGCCTGCTGAAAACCCCTGGGGGGATCTGTGGTTTTACTCCAATCCGGTCTTTATTGAGATCAGGTAAAGCTGTTCTCTGACAATCGTCGCCGCATCAACAGGTAGCCGAACTGCCAATAGGCCGGTTCTTTTATTCAGATGTCGAACCGTCTGGACAACCCGAGGTTCCGAGACTGGCATATTCATCTTCGTTGAAATTCTCACCAGTGAACATCCTTCTATAGGTGCTGCAATGCTCTTCCTGAGAAGTGTAGGAGGTGTCTGCGATCAATCTCTGCCTGAGGTCTGATGTTGACATTCTGTCACTAACCATTCTGATATCACCATCAGACGCTGTATCAAAGACCATCAGTCGAGGATTCGCTGAGGATGAATCATCCCAGGGCTCCCATACTGCAAAATCACCAGACTGGCCACGGCCAGGTGCACCACGATAGGCAAATTCAACCCAGTATGATCTCATCGCAGCAGAGACCTGATCGAATTCATCCTGCATGCTATCGGGAAAAATGAGCCTGAGTGGTTTGGCAAAATTACCAAAAACGAATGGAATCTCCAGCGCGTGGGCAGCGCCAAATAGGTCCTTCAACTCGATAAAGCCAAGATGTCGCCAGTCATCAACGTCAAATCGATAGGCAAATACGTTATTTCCCTGAGCGCCTTTCATAGCGTTGGCGAGATCGTCAACGCCTCTTACCTTCCAGGCATCGGTGCTATACCTGTTGTCCCTGTTGTATTCGTCAAGATTGCTGAATCCTGATGGAATACCAAAAGTTCTGGTGATGTCATCACTGCTGAAAGCCATGAACAATTTCACTTCATCCCGATTGGTCCCAAGGATCACAGGCACACTATTGTAGGAATCCAGGTTAGAGAAAATAGCTGTCGCATTAGTATCAGCGGGTAAAACATGTCCGTCACCGAATAGATCGGGATTACCCAGCATGCCGCCGAAAGCACCCGAATAGAGTGCAAGCAGATTATCAGGCGTAAGATCAAATAAAGCTTTTGCGATGTCATCCCGGCTCATCTGCAGTTGCTGCTGTTTAGCTTCCTCGCGATTCTTGGCAAGGCCCGAGTTGATCAGCATTTTGTTAACGATCTCTGCCGAACTCAATCGGTGACCTGGCGCGATGTCATCTTCGAAATTCTCAGCGTTTTCAACTGAAGCCAGGTCCAGACCCCCGCTCTGAGAGATAGCTTTATGGAACAATCCTTTGGCCAGGGGTGAAGCCATCATGGAGAGCACATCAAATGCGCCAGCCGATTCACCAAAAATGGTTACGTTGTCCGGATCGCCGCTAAATTGAGCGATATTATTTCTCACCCAGCGAAGTGCCATCACGATATCCAGCGTGCCGAAGTTGCCCGAGTTGTCTTCCATGCTGGTTGTATCGTTGCGAAGAGCAGCGTGTCTAAACCAGCCAAGCGGTCCGAGGCGGTAGTTGATACTGACAAGCACGACCTTGTGTTCTCGACTAAGCCTGGCGCCACTGTAAATTGAAGTCCCCGCTTCTCCGATGCTGTTACCTCCACCATGAATCCAGAACATGACAGGATAGACATTGTCGATGCCCTTATTGGAGGTATCCTGCTCTGGCGACCAGATATTGATAAACAGACAATCTTCGCTTCCTACCACCATTCCCTGGGATAACTGAGGGCATTGTGCCCCGAACGCCAGTGATTGTTTCTGCTCTGTCCAGTCGTTGGCCGGTTGGGGCGCTCTCCAGCGTAAATTGCCTGTTGGCGGTCTGGCATAGGGAATACCCAACCAGGTAGATACGCCTTCATCGGTAAATCCAATGACAGAACCATTTTCCACTTCTCGAATTGTTGATTCATCTGCAACCGGTACTGCCCGGCTCTCCGGTACCAGGTAGAAATAGATAGAGATGACGCTCAGGAATAGGATAAGAAATATCCCGATTAGAGAGTAGACGAGTTTTTTGGCGGTACCATTCATATTTATCACCTGACTCAATTATTGTTATTAGGCAATCGCTGAATTTAGCGCGACAGACTCTGACCATCAAGTTCTGGCGTCCGAAGGGGCAGTCGGGCTTCTTGTTCTTATTGGATTCTAATCGATTGAATAGTCTTTGATAGAAGCTCATTATAAGACGCTGACAGTTTGAAGAGGATGAATTCAATGCGAGTGATCATGATCCTGTTACTTATCGCATTTGTTGATGCCGCATGGGCTGATCTGCAGGCTTTTAAGCTGTATGCAGATAAATACAAGAAGGAATCAGAAGTCAGGTCGGTCCTCAAGAAGGCAGAGTTAGCCATCGTGCAGCAGGACGACAGTGAAATACCCTGCCAGGATGAAGAAAAGTTTGGCGTGCTTTATATCGTTGAAAAACCGGAAGAAATCAAAAAAAAGAATCAACGGTTAAAGGTTATTCACAGATGGCATCACCCTGATATTATAATGGGAAAGAAGGACTTCACTGATGAAACGGTCAAACTGAAGTTCGGGCAACATTATTCCGAACCTCGTTTTGCAGCTTATCGGTTATCCAAACCTTTACTGTTCAGGACATCATTGAGTCTGGAGGTATTGCACAACGAGGAGAGTCTGCTTAAGCATGAATTCAGCATTGCCTGCGATACAGCCTCAAAAGATATGAGATTGATTTGTGAAGAGGATTTATCGCCGGGCTCCAGAATCAAGCGATCACAGTGCAAGACCATGAATCAGAAAGAATGGGAACGTGAGAGCGTCAGACAACAGTTACGCCATAGTAATATCAGGAGTTCAGGCTCAAGCCAATAGATCAGAGATCTGTTCATATTCTGCCGGTAACGAGGAACTGCGGCAGCATCGCAAAATAGGTATTATCCTCTATCGCCTGATCAACGGCTTGAAGAAACGCGGTTGCCTCATCTTCAGTTACCTTCCCGGAAATACGAGCATAGGTAGACATATTGTGTATAACGGGCCGCAATCCTCCCGTTACATCAGGACTTACCAGTACCTGGACGCTTACATCCTGAAACCCCGCACGTCTGAATAGTCCGTATAGTTTCCTGCCGATATATGGTGTCTGAAAGGCAATTCCGGCTGCGGACATAATAGGATTGAATTGATCGCCGAGAGGTTCCAATAATATGGAGCCCCAATCGCTATCAGTTACATGGGCGATACCACCGGGTTTTAACAGTCGATGAAATTCACGGATTGTCGTTTCAGGATCAGGGACATACTCCAGCACGTTTTTTGAGACGATACGATCCACAGACTGATCGGGAACAGGAATCTCATTTCCTGTAAGCAGCATGGTGTCTACGCGGTCTGAAAAACCTTTCTCTGCAGCGAAATCGCCGGTTTTTTGAAGGAATTGCTCGTTGATGTCGACTGCAATTACCTTGCCGTTGTCACCGACGCGATTGGCAATTTCGATCGACAGCGCACCTGGTCCACAGCCATAATCCATAACGATATTACCGTTCCCAATTTCAGCAGGGGCGATCAACACTTCCTGACCGTCTCGCCATTGGAACATGGCTTCGTATCTTGCCATACGTTCTGGTTCTACTTCTGCCCAGTGATCGCGATAGTAGCTTTCCAGCTTCTTATTCATGCATCTGCCCTAATCGATTATTTAATTTGCCCCTTGATTTGAAGCATTGCCTTCAGCCAGCTCACGGTCCAACTCTGTCTGATATCGAGGTTCTGTGTCTCTTGGTGAACGTTGATCTGTACCGGTGGACTGGCTGTTTCGATCATGAATCATCTGCCAGCCCTCGTCCCAGGAAAAGTCCATAGTCTCAATTCCGGGAGATTTCATTCGTTCGAAAGCGGTGAGGGCGGTACCTAGAATGTCGAGTTGGTTCGACTCATCGAAGGGCTTTCCGGCTTCAAATCCGAGTGGGTAATTCAGGAATTGGGCACGGGGTGGTTTTCCTGCCTGCATGATGTCCATACCGCTGCCGAGTATCAGGGTCGGTATTCCCTTACTTTCAAAATGGCGTGCAATCAGACACACGGTCTGATGACAAACTGGTCAGAGCGGTACCAGCAATAAGAGATCGATTTCTTCATTATCTACTGCTTCTTCCAATGTGGGAATCAACTCTGTCCCGACTCGACGCTGGGAGTAAATACCGCCCATACAGGAAAAGTAGTTGTTTGCGAGATCTCCAATAACACCGTCCTGTTTCAGTTGCAGGAGTGCCTGAATAGGAAATACACATCGGGGGTCGCGCCTGGCATCCACAAGATAGTTCTCAGTGACATGAGAGAATCGAACGTCATCCACTGATGCGTCGCTTGGGATTGACCGAATACTGGTATCGTCCTTGTAGTAGTAGGCGACCTGACCAGCGAGATAGGTACCGGCAGTTGAGATGAGTCCGAGTCTGCTTTCTGAAAGTGGCTTTGCTGGTTTTATGAAATCCGGTTCGACCTCCGTTTCAACCCATTTATAGGGTGGGTATCCCAGGCTGTCATATAAGTCTTTTGTTTGTTGGATATAACTCACCACCTGTGCCATATGCTGTCACCTTTCACTGGTTTAATATTTCTGGTCGCCAATAGCTTTGGAAAGATCGCAACTGCGATCAGCCGGACAGGATTATATCAAAGATCGGAAGGACAAGGCTTAAGTTCTCCGACTGGCCGCTGTCGTCATTTACCTGACAGCCCGGTTTCGCTTCGAACATATATCGTGATAAATTGTGAATCAAGCGCCAGCAATGAATGCTGGCTATAACAAAAAGGCCGCCCTGTAAAAAGTGATCATGCATTCCTGGCTCCTTTTTCGACAATCGTTCATGTTAATAGTCGTGGGCAATGGTAGTGGGCAATGGTGGATATCTTGAGCAGTGTAAAACTGAATAACCCGGTTAGGTGTTTGATGAGGAATTTGCAGTGGCTACTCCTCTGTATTCTCGTTTCTGGTTGCATGACAATTGAAGGTAATAACGAAGCTTCAATGGCGATTGAGACAGAGACCAAAACTCAATCGACCGTTAGGGATGGATATGGTCGGCCTGATCTGAATGGTATCTGGCAGGCGCTGGGTTCTGCTCACTGGGATCTCGAAGCACATGCCGCACGAATGGGTCCGATAGTATCAATGGGTGCCCTTGGCGGGATACCAGCAGGCATGAGTGTCGTTGAAGGCGGAGAAATTCCTTATCAGTCCTGGGCACGAGAAAAACAGAAGGAGAATCTGGCCAACTGGTTGAGTCGTGATCCGGCGGTTAAGTGCTTTCTACCAGGTGTACCCCGAGCGACGTATATGCCGTTCCCTTTTCAGATAGTCCAGGGAAAAGACCACATCATGATTAATTATGAATTTGCAGCGGCCAGTCGCATCATTTATATGAACAGACCAGACTTTGAACATCCTTTTGAAGCCTGGATGGGCCATTCAAGGGGACGATGGGAAGGTGATACCCTGGTGATAAATGTGACAAGTCATGTTGCAGATACATGGTTTGATACATCAGGGAATTTTCACAGTGAGAATTTGAGGGTCGAAGAGCGATTCACCAGGGTGAGTGACAATATTCTCGCCTACGAAGCAATTATCGAAGACCCGAAGGTGTTCACCAGACCATGGAAGATCAGCATGCCGCTCTACAGAAGACTCGAGCCAAATGCACAGCTCCTTGAGTTCAAATGTGTCGAATTTGCCGAAGAGCTAATGTACGGTCATCTGGTTAAGAAGAAAGAGGACGACTAGGAAGTAGCAGGGTTACCTTGAGTCAGCGCCGTCTTTCGGTGCGCCGGTACCTGATGATCCCATGAACAGTTTTCGCCCGTCTTCCAATGTCATGTTTCGGCCGTTTGCTTTGCACCTTGGTTGACAATTCTTATCCTTGCTCTGATAACCCTCAACGATAATAACGGTTCCGATTGATAACGACTTGCGGTTAATACCGGTGCGCATCAGGGCGTTTGGTGTACCTCCTTCGATCATCCAGTCTGATTTTGAACCGTCCTCTTCGTTAACCTGCAGATGGATCCATGCATGAGGATTTATCCAT